>NZ_JAQMTI010000015.1:0-10348 GCF_028329225.1 Sphaerospermopsis kisseleviana CS-549
AAGGATTTGAGGATGTCTTTGACAATCTTGGGAAATGAATTTATAATCATGATCAAATCAATATTTTGATATAGCTTGCTCAAATTTTAATATATTTTGGGCTATTTTTATCACAGATTTCTTAACATTCAACACTTCTGCCATTCATCAATAGAAAGACTAGAAAAATTAGCAGAAATTTTAACACCAGATATCAAAATTACAAACATAGATTACAGCGAACTATTAAAAGCAGAAGGTAAAGAAGTATTGATATTTCTAGATCCGCCATATTTAAGCAATAAAAACTCCAAATTATATGGAAAAGATGGAGATTTACATACTAAATTTGACCATCAAAAATTTGCAGATCATTTAAAAAACTGCCCTCACAAATGGTTACTCACCTACGACGACTCAGAAGAAGTACATCAAAACTTTACCTGGGCGAAAATTAGCCAGTGGGAACTACAATATGGCATGAACAACTATAAACAAAAAACAGCCGAAAAAGGACAAGAACTATTTATTAGTAACTACATCCTACCCAATACATAACTATCTCTTCTTCTCTTCTTCTCTTCCTTGGTGTCCTTCGGTGCTATGCCTTCGGCACGCTTCGCGAACGTGGTTCATTCTTGCAAACTTATTGTAGTAATAAAAAATAATCTTATAATTCTTTGCGCCTTTGCTCCTTAGCGTCTTTGCGCGAAACAAAAAACCTACAACTAAAACACAAACCCCCATTTTTCGGTAAAATCACACACAGCCTAATTACAAAACCCCGAAAATGACAAACTTACCAGATCCTAATATTTGGTCAAACCTACTTAAACAATTATTAGAACACCAATCATTATCCCGCACCCAAGCAGCAGAACTGATGCAAGGATGGATCAACGAAACCATCCCCCCAGAACTATCGGGAGCAATATTAACAGCATTGCACTTTAAAGGCGTTTCTGCCGAAGAACTCACAGGAATGGCAGAAGTATTAAAATCTTTATCTGTTCAAACTACACACGATAACAGCCAAAACCCCATCCCCCTAGTTGACACCTGTGGCACGGGTGGAGACGGCGCATCAACCTTTAATATTTCCACCGCCGTCGCCTTTGTTACTGCTGCTGCGGGTGTACCAGTCGCTAAACATGGTAGTCGTTCCGCCTCCAGCTTAACCGGTAGCGCCGACGTTTTAGAAGCTTTAGGAGTCAACCTCAACGCACCCAGCGAAAAAGTACAAGCAGCAGTGAAAGAAGTGGGAATCACCTTTTTATTTGCCCCTGGATGGCATCCCGCACTGAAAGCCGTTGCCCCACTGCGGAGAAATTTAAAAGTGCGGACAGTATTTAACTTGCTCGGACCCTTAGTAAACCCCATGCGCCCCACAGGGCAAGTAATAGGAGTATTTGATCCCAAACTAATCGAAACCATTGCCCAAGCATTAAACCATTTGGGAACAGAAACAGCAATTGTATTACATGGTAGAGAAAAATTAGATGAAGCCGGGTTAGGGGATATAACTGATTTAGCGGTTTTATCTGAAGGGAAAGTACAGTTAACCACCATCAACCCCGAAGCCGCAGGAGTCACACCAGCACCCATTACAGCCTTAAAAGGTGGGAATGTACAAGAAAACGCCGAAATTTTAACCAACGTCCTTAAAGGAAAGGGAACTCAAGCCCAACAGGATGCAGTGGCGCTAAATGCTTCTTTAGCGTTGCAGGTTGCGGGTGCAGTTCCCTTATTAAATCATGGTCAAGGTGTGACAGTAGCTAAGGAAATTCTACAAAGCGGTAGCCCCTGGAAAAAGTTGGATCAGTTAGTTGAATTTCTGGGGGATTAGATTCGTCTGAGTGGTGTTGGGGACGAAATTCTACAACATCCCGTTTGATGGTAACGTCATATTTACCAAAAAAATCATGTCCTAACAATCCCGTTTCCAATTCTGCACCAGCGATCGCCACAGGAACTTGATTAACCTTTACCCCACCCACTTCCATAGAATCAAGATAGCCAACCGGAAATTCCACACCCTTAGCACTCACAGTATTAGCTTTAGCAATAGCCACAGGCACAACACCTAAAGCCTGTGCTACATCTTGAGTAATTACAGAACCACTAGCGCCGGTATCCACAATCATCTCAAAACGCTGCCTACCATTAAAGGTAACTTCCACAATGGGAGTGCCACCAACTCGTCGTTTAATTGGTGCTATGAACACCAGATTATTATAGGCTGTAGTTTCCGCAGCCGGGAAAATCGGATCTGGAGGGGGTAGAGGTTGTACCTTGGCAACAGGAGTAGGAGTTGAATAACGTTGTATTTTGGGTTTTGTTTGGGGAACAGCCACAACTACCTGTTGATCAGGTGCTAGGGGAGATGCTAACCTACTGGAGTTAGCTTTTTGTTTAGCTAATTTAATTTGACCCTGGTATTCAGCAATTTTTCTTTGAGCAAAAGGAAAATTAGGACTGTCTCGCCCCACCTGTTTCAAGAGAGCGATCGCATCCTCAAACCTACTCGCCACCAGATGCCAATCATCTGGAGATTGAGCAGATTTACTGATACTCACAGCACCAGTAGCTTTATCCAGTGCCAATTCTAATGGACTGGTTTGTGTACTTTGTTCTAATTTTGGTTTTGGTTTGGCTGATAATGACGCTGGTTGCTTCATTGGCGGCTGTATCGCTGCCAAATTACCAACAGGTATAGATGGTTGACTACCACCAACCCCCGTTGTCTGTTTGTTGTCACTACAGGCAACATTCAAAACCACCAGACTACCGGAAACAAAAATTAGGGCTGCGCGGGATAAAGAAGACTCAAGCATAGTTACTTTCAGGTTAACCGCCCTGGCTCTCTCCAAGTGTACCGCCCCACACCAAAATATGCTCCAGGCTTTATGATTTAATTGGTTATTTGATATTTAACCCAAGTTGCTAGTGATAACTGTTTTTGTATAGCATAATAAACGGTCTTTTGTAGGTGATTCATGATTGGTGACTGGGAAAGACTTTTACCAATTACCAATTACCAATTACCAATTACCAATTACCAATTACCAATTACCAATTACCCATTCCCCATTCCCCATTCCCCATTCCCCATTCCCCATTACCTATTATTTATGTCTTTATCTGATGCAATACCCGCTTTACTTGTCTTAGCAGATGGAACAGCTTATCATGGTTGGTCCTTCGGCGCTATGGGAACCACTGTCGGCGAAGTAGTGTTTAACACCGGCATGACTGGATATCAAGAAGTATTAACAGATCCGAGCTACACAGGGCAAATTGTTATTTTTACATATCCCGAATTAGGTAATACTGGCGTTAACCCCGAAGATGAGGAATCAATTAAACCTCATGTCAAAGGAGCGATCGCCCGCAATATCTGTCACAAACCTAGTAACTGGCGCTCTACCCAATCTTTACCAGATTACCTCAAACAGCACCACATCCCCGGTATTTTCGGTATCGACACCCGCGCCCTCACCCGCAAAATTCGGATGTATGGCGCTATGAATGGTGGTATTTCTACATCTATACTAGATGAATCTGAATTATTAGAACTGGTGCAAGCTGCTCCCAACATGACAGGATTAAATCTGGTGCGGGAAGTCACCACCCCAGAAGTTTATGAATGGTCCGAAGCTACGACAGAAGTTTGGGAATTTAACCCAGAATCTGTAGCTAAGATTGGGGAAAAGTTCACAGTCGTTGCTTTAGACTTTGGCGTAAAACGCAATATTTTGCGGCGGTTGGCTAGTTATGGCTGTCGCGTGATTGTTGTTCCTGCCAATACACCAGCAGCGGAAATTCTTAAATATAATCCAGATGGGATTTTCCTCTCCAACGGACCCGGTGATCCAGCAGCAGTCACAGAAGGCATTAGTACCGTTAAAGCACTGCTAGAAAGTCAAAAACCCATGTTTGGTATTTGTATGGGACACCAAATTTTAGGTCATGCTTTGGGCGCAGAAACCTTTAAGCTAAAATTTGGGCATCGTGGTTTAAATCAACCAGCGGGTTTACAACAAAGGGTAGAAATCACCAGCCAAAACCACAGTTTTGCTATTGATCCGGATTCATTACCATCAGCAGTGGTAGAGGTTAGTCATCTGAACTTAAACGATCGCACTGTTGCAGGGGTACGTCACAAGTCTCTACCAGTGTTTTCTGTACAGTATCACCCAGAAGCTAGTCCAGGACCCCACGATGCTGATTACTTATTTGAGCAATTTGTGCTAGAAATTCAAACAGCACGTCAAACAGCGATCGCTTAAGTTAATCAACAATAAAAATGGGTAATGGGTAATGGGTAATTGGTAATTGGTAATTGGTAATTGGTAATTGGTAATTGGTAATTGGGTTATTTATCTTTTTCCCAGTCACCAATCCCCAATCCCCAATCCCCAGTCACCAATCACCAATCACCAGTCACCAATCACCAGTCACCAGTCACCAACCTAGACAACATAAGTCAAAACCATCTATACTTGAGCGTTTACTTTCAGTCAAGAGGACGAGGAGGGAGTTATTGCTGAACCACTGAATCTAACCGTAAGCCTGAGAGGTACTCGCGAAGTCCGGGATAGCTGCCAGCTATTCCGCCTCACAGGTCTGTTAGATGCTTTTTCTGAACCTACATTTCGCAAGGTACTGTCTGGAAAGATTGATGAAGGTCCAAAGCACATAATTCTGGATCTCTCACAAATCGACTTTGTTGATAGCTCTGGTTTGGGTGCGCTGGTACAACTAGCCAAGCAAGCTCAAACCGCCGAAGGCACTTTCCAAATTGTCACCAATGCCCGCGTTACTCAAACGGTCAAGCTTGTTCGCTTAGAAAAGTTTCTCGCCCTACAAACTACAGTTGATGCGGCTCTAGAAAACATCAAGTCGTCTTGATTGCTTGACCACAAAAAATCAATTTAGCTATCCCGATGAGCAGTAGGAAGGTGAGGAAGTTAAAGAAAATATGAAGAATATATTAATTCTCCATCTTCCTCATCTTTCCCAACTCCTCAAAATAGCCACTAGACCTATATTTTCAGACTCACCAATCTCCCCAATCAGGAATTTATATAGTTTTAAGTAATATTTGTTAGTGTTGAATATGCTCGGTGTGCTATGATGGCATACTGCACAAAAAATAAATGTTCGTAAAGATAATCTTCCCAATATTTAGTAGGTCAAGGAATGATGAACAGGTGAATCCCCAGGAGGAAGAAGCAAAAAATGGAGGAGATGAAACTGTAATGCAGTATTCATCTGACATTCCAGCATTGTTGGTAAACACGACGCAATTACCCCAACCATTATCCCAGGCACAAGTACAACAAATTTCTCCTTCTGCCTTAGCTTACTTGGGGGATGCAATTTACGAACTATATGTTAGGATGTTTTTCCTGTGGCCACAGCAAAGGCCAGAAATTTACCATAGTTTGGTAGTAGCGCAGGTCAGAGCAGAAACACAAGCCCTACATTTGCGATCGCTGACTCCTAATTTAACGAGTAAAGAGTTAGAAATTGTCCGCCGAGGTCGTAATGCAGCCGCAGGCCGTCCCAAACGACTAAATCCCGAAATTTATCAACAGGCAACTAGTCTAGAAACTTTAGTTGGCTATCTATACCTCACCGATTACCCCCGTTTAACAGAATTGTTACAAAAACTCCATCTAGAGAAATAGTGAGTAGCTCAATCTCTTGATAGGAAAATCATTTGTAACGGTTCATAAAATTGAGGGAATGTCAATGCTCACCTATTTACTAAACTCAATAATCCCATGACTAACCAACCAAGAAAAATTAATCACGCTGGTGAAGCAAAACGCGGACAACCTATAAAAATCAAGGGTAAACGCGTTATTGCTAATCCTATTCGTACTCAAAGCAACGCAGAAGTTAAACCCATATCTCGCAAACCGCGTCCATCTCGTCAATCTTCCCAACCCTTACCAGAGAGCAAATCCACAGAAGACAGTGATCTCATCTACGGTCGTCATCCTGTATTAAGCGCATTAGAAAATCAGCGCAATCTCAATCGGATTTGGATTACTGCTCGTCTGCGTTATGATCCGCGATTTCATAATTTAATTCTCCAAGCTAAGGATAATGGTACAGTAATTGATGAAGTCGAACCTAAGCGTTTAGACCAAATCACTCAAGGAGCTAATCACCAAGGTATAGCAGCGCAAATTGCGCCTTATGCCTACATGGAATTAGATGATCTGATTACTCAAGCAAAATCAGTCACCGATCCAGTGATTGTTGTTGCTGATGGTATCACTGATCCTCACAATTTGGGGGCAATTATTCGCACAGCAGAAGCCATCGGCGCTCAAGGTTTAGTAATTCCTCAAAGAAGGGCTTCTGGAATCACCTCAACTGTGGTTAAGGTGGCCGCAGGTGCTTTAGAAAACTTTTCTGTAGCCAGAGTCGTTAACCTCAGCCGCGCTTTGGAACAACTTAAAGAAGCTGGTTTTTGGATTTACGGAACAGCAGCCTCTGGTAGCGAACCTGTACATACAGTAAAATTCAATGGACCTATCGTTTTAGTAATTGGTGCTGAAGGTGAAGGTCTGAGTATGTTGACACAACGATCTTGTGATGTTTTAGTCTCAATTCCCTTACAGGGTAAGACTCCTAGCCTAAATGCCTCAGTGGCAGCAGGGATGGCGCTTTATGAAATTTATCGCCAACGGTCGTTAAATACCCACTATCTTGATAAATTACATACATTTTCTTTGAAAAAATAAACCTAAAAGAGTATAAAGAAATGTAAAACTGAATCTATCTAACATATTCTTTAATACCCAGTATCACGTTTATAAATTGGTGAAAACCATGAAAACTATTTGGCATAACCTTAAGGAAGGGCTGATTAGCTTATCTAACGGTCTAGGCTTGGCTTGGTGGGTTGAAATTGTCACCCAGAATCCTCGTTGCACCTACTACTTTGGTCCATTTTTAAGCTCGGTGGAAGCGACATCTGCCAGTAAGGGCTATCTAGAAGATTTAGAAAACGAAGGAGCGCAAGGAATTATAGTCAATGTCAAGCGTTGTAAACCTTATGTTTTAACCATTGCTGAAGACCTGGGGGAAAGGATTGACCGTAAAGTAAAGCCTGCCTTTAGCGGTCAAGTGTAATACAAATCTATAGGCTGTCATCGTTCCTGAGTTAATTTTGAGTTAATTCTGGGAACGATGGGCAACAATAGGTGACTGGGGACTGGGGACTGGGGACTGGGGACTGGGGACTGGGGACTGGGGACTGGGTAATAAATTTTATAAGAAAATGGGCTGAAAACCCTTGAGGTTGAGTTTTGGAGGGTGGCGGAAAAGTTTTAGCTATTTTGACTTTCAAACCTACCTTCCGCACCCTAAACTGTCACACAACGAAGATTGACCGTTTGGGGATTTGAGATTGGCGAACTGCTTGCAGCAGCGCTTCGCTATCGCTACGTAAGATTATTTCATTTACCCGTCTTCCTTGTCTGGTAAAGGATACAGAGTTTCCAAATAAGAAATTAATTTTGCACAGGTACTTACCAATTACCAATTACCAATTACCAACTACCAACTACCAATCACCAATTACCTCTGGATGTGCTGCTAACCAATGGTCAATATCCCAAAGTAACTGTTGGGGAATTTCCCAGGGGAAAAGGTGGGCGGTATTGGGGTAACATTGCCAATGAGAGTTTGTAAGGTGTTTTGCTGTTTCTAAGCTAGAATCAGCTGTAATGTGACGGTCTTCAGATCCAGCCAGTACCAAACTCGGACATGAGATTTTTTCCAAGTCTGAAAGTCGATTGTAACCTGATTTAATGGCGCTATAAAGAGCGCTAGTAGCATAGCTAGAGGTTTGTAAATAAGCTTGTAGGGCTTCCCTGGCAATGTAACCGTAAGCGGTGGGTGTATGTTGTTGAATTAAATAACGAAAGAGCGATCGCTTGCCAAAAGTTTCAATATTCCAAGACCAACCAGGTTTAATATAGTTTAATATTCCCGCTACACCAGTATAAAGATTATCTTGCCAAGAGATAGGCGGATGATTGCCCCAAGGTCTAGCTGAGGTGGCGATTAAAATCATTCCTGTGACTCGCTGTGGTAAACGCAATGCTAATTCCATCGCCAAAATGCCACCCAGTGACCATCCCAATACAAGGCATTTTTCTATCTGAAAACGGTCTAGGAGAGCTTCTAAATCGTCCAAATGGTCTTGCATATCAAAATTGATATTGCAGCGGCTTTTACCGTATCCGCGCAAATCTGGGGCAATGGTTTGAAAACGTTTTGATAGATGATGAGTAAAAACAGAAAGACTACGGCCAGAACCAGGATGTCCGTGTAAACCGAGTATGGGAAATCCTTGACCTTGGATGTAAACGTTAAGAGGTAATTTATAATTCATAGGGAATAGGGAATAGGGAATAGGTAATGGATAATGGGTAATGGGTAATGGGTAAAAGTCTTTCCCAGTCACCAGTCACCAGTCACCAGTCCCCAGTCACCAATATTTACCTTTCAATATAACCACCTGCATAAGTGATCACACACATTTGCCGATAGGATTTGTGAATACCAAAAGCAACACCAGCTACTTTAAAATCAGGGTTAAAAATATTGGTTCTATGACCCCGTGAGGGTACACCATCATCAATAATTAATTGCATGACGATATCTTGAGCAGTGTGAGAACCATAGCTGATATTTTCTCCTACTGTTTTTTGCCATTTACCATAGCGGTTGACGCGAGTAGAAGGATTGCTACCATCACTACCATCATGACCTAATGCACCTTTTGGACTTTGATCTTTGACGTGATCTCTAGCACCTAAAGACATTCCTTTAGATACAGTTAAAGCACTTACAGGACGGACTGATTTCAGAAAAGCGATCGCCTCATCAACAGCTTTTACACCTTCTTGGGTAATTAAATAAGTATTATTGGATATTCTAACTCGATTACCTTGAAAACGCCGACGATAGTTTTCTAAGATAGGTAGATATGAGCGAGGATTTGTTCTAACTTTGTTAGTTTCATCAATTACTTGTTGTTCCAAATTTGAAAGATAACTAGCTTTAGCTAACAAGTGGGAATTATCAGATTTGAATATTTCTGTCTTTGGTTGTTCTACAGACTGTTTAGATTCCTGCATTTGATGAGACAAACCACTTACCAAGGTGATAGGTAGTAATAACCA
The DNA here is from genome assembly GCF_028329225.1 of Sphaerospermopsis kisseleviana CS-549. Classification (NCBI taxonomy): domain Bacteria; kingdom Bacillati; phylum Cyanobacteriota; class Cyanophyceae; order Nostocales; family Aphanizomenonaceae; genus Sphaerospermopsis; species Sphaerospermopsis kisseleviana. The sequence goes on from NZ_JAQMTI010000015.1 coordinate 9,192, forward strand.
AAATTTCAATTTACTCATGGCGTTAATTCTGAGAATAATACTGAGGGTGGGCAATGCCCACCACAAAAAGGATAAAGTTAACTCATCGTTGCTATATTATTTCTCTACAGCCAAAATACTCTCAATTTCTGATAACTGAACAGGTCCAGTCACATTCTTGCTATTGATAATAAAAGAAGGTGTACCAGAAAGACCCAATTTATAAGCCATTTGTAAGTCTTGTTGAATTGCTTTATCTGCTAAATTGCGATCGCGTTTAAATTTTGCTAAGTCTAAATTGAGATTTTTCGCAATATCTAAATATAAACTTTCTCCCAGTTGTTTTTGATTCGTAAACAAAGCATCATGATATTGCCAAAATTTACCTTGTTGATATGCTGCCCAAGCTGCTTTAGCTGCTGGTAATGCTTGGTCATGAATTTGCACCAAAGGGAAATGTTTATAAACTAAGGTGAATTGATTGGGATATTTTGCTAAGAAATCTTTAAGAGTTTTATTTGCTTCGGCACAGTAGGGACATTCAAAGTCGGAAAACTCTATTAACACAGTTTTTAATTGTGTCGAACCTGTGGTGGGAGAATCACCAATTACACCTTTTGTATTTGTTCTTAAATCTTGTAAAAATCCCTGTCTTGCTTGTTGAACTTTTTGTTGCTGTTCTTCCTGATATGCTTGCACACTTTCGATAATTGCTTTGGGATTTCGACGGATAATTTCTAATACTTGCTGTTCTAGTTTGGGGTCAATTTTCATTTCAGCTTGGGCTGGAAGTGACCAGCTAATAGTCAAAAATATTAAGCTGGTAATTGCCAAAATGCGGAGTTTGTGAAAAATTTTCATCATGGTAATATCTTATGCGGATAGATAAACACTTTCTTAGATTACTAGATATTGGTGATAATGATAGCATGATACAAAAAAATTATTTTTGGTAATTTCGATGGGTATTTTTTAGGGTATAATATATTAAATATATATCATCAGTAATGCACACAGATACAATATTTTACCAGATTTTTCTCACTTTTCATACTCTTTTATTTGAGCTACTGGGAGAACCGACAGAAAAAGCAGAAGGTTACAAATTCACATCTGTAGAAGTGAAGGAAAAAGCCTTTAGATTTGATGGTATATTTATGCCAGATAGTGGAGAAAAA
>NZ_JAQMTI010000185.1:0-6648 GCF_028329225.1 Sphaerospermopsis kisseleviana CS-549
CCAGTCACCAGTCACCAGTCCCCAGTCCCCAGTCACCAGTCCCCAGTCACCAGTCCCCAGTCTAACCTGCTATTTCCTGTTCTTCTCGCCATAATTGATATAACCGATTTGCAGGAATTGTTAAATACAAAATATCACCTGCACTTAAATTAGTTTCTAATAAATCCCAACCGTGTAAAGTTTGGTGATTTGTCTCTACATATAAAGGTACAAAATCCGCATATCTAGCTACATCTTTCACCCATTGACCACAAAAAGGATGATTAGGAGTAATCAAAGTTGCAAAAGCCACCCATAAATTATCACCTATAATTCCATTACCAATAATTCTCCCTCCCAACGCAGCAGCAGCAAAAGCCGGTGCAGCTAATTCTGCGGGACTTAATACCGCTTCAAAATCAAATACTTGTTGTGCTATCCTGGCAAAATCAGGATCAGCATAGTGAACAATTACCGGAATTCTTGATATTAAACTTTTGGCTTTGAGGGCAATTTCTAAATTAATAGCATCGTTATTAGTAACAGCTAAAACTGCGGACGCGGTATCTATATTACTGGTTTGTAAAGTTGTGCGAAAACTCGCATCTGCCAAAATGACAGGAATACCCATTCCCCTAGCAGTGTTGACATATCTATTATTAGCATCTGTTTCAATTACTACTACTTCATGTCCACTGGTATGAAGTTGTTGCACAATTTTAATTCCTATGCCACTTAAACCACAAACAATATAATGATGACGTTGGGGAATTCTGGCAGCATCCCAAAATTGTTTGAGACGAGTTCCTAAGACAAAATCCGTTAGCATAGCATACCAAATACCAAACACTATTGCTCCTGCCAACATCATGAAAATGGTAAATACTTTAATATTATTTGGTGCTTCTTCTACAACTTTATCATTACCACCAGCACCAGTAATCATGCCCACAGCAAAATATAAGGCATCAACAAAGGAAATATTTAATTTAGCATAAACATAGGTAAAAGTGGCGATCAAAATAATGACTACTAATGCTATAGCCATTGCTAAGACTGATTGGGCGTGTTTTTGAAAATGGCGAATACTGGTGAAAATTTTAATCAGTTTTCTTGCCCATGATTTGCGGGTGTGATTGATGCGGGGTTGAGTGCCAATAATGAGGCGATCGCCTACTTTTAAATGTTGTTCTGCTAACACCGCTGACACTAAATTCATCTTCCCAAAAACAGGTAAATAATAAATCAGCATCCGTGATTTATCTTCCCACAAATCACTTATTTTTTGACCACGCCAAGGATGATTTTCATCAATATATTCTTCTTGAATTGGCCAAGTTTGCTCAAATAATTTGATTTGTCCTATGGCTTTATTTCCTAAAGCTGCAAATGTAAATACTGGTGCAGCCAACCCCACAACACTCATACTTAAATGATCTATAAGAGTGTGATCTAAACGTTCACCTAAATTAGTATTATAAAAACGGTTGATAATGCGAATATTAGGATTTAATACCCGCGCTTGCATCATCACTGACAAATTTACTGCATCATCAGCAGTAGCAATCACTAAAGTATGTGCCTGGTCAATTCCTGCTGCTTGCAGGGTAGAAGCTGCACAAAATTCACCAATAATTACATCTCCCGTTGCTTCACCAGCTATGGGTCTGCGATGAATACCAACAACTAACGCACCCTGTTGTCTCAACAAACGAAAGATTTTATATCCAGTCCGTCCTAAGCCACAAACAATAATTCGAGGTTTCATGAAACAGCAGCATAATTGTAATAATTCAGGAGTCGTAGGGGCGAAGTAGGGGCGAAGCATTCGGAAAATAACCTGTGATAAAAATTGATAATTTATCACCCGAATGCTTCGCCCTTACCAAAAAATTGTGAGCAAAATTGATAATTTATCGCCTGAATGCTTCGCCCTTACCAAAAAATTGTGAGCAAAATTGATAATTTATCGCCCGAATGCTGATGCTTCCAGCACGCTTCGCGAACGCCCTTACAGCAGTCAGGAGTAAAATTTTTTGATGTAAATATTTTTCACTGGCTTGTTGACTTCATTTACCTGTAATACTCTGTATGAATCTCTATTTTTGCCTGATTTCTCTAAATAGAACTGTAACTGAACACACGATAGCGAGGAAATTAAAAATTAAAAATTAAAAATTAAACATTAAAAATTAAACATTAAACATTAAACATTCCAGACACAAATGATTGAAATACTCCGTCTAGATAATTATAAGCCAGTAACAAAGCAGATGAAAAATATATTACAACCTAAAAAACTTGCTGTGATTGTTGCTTCTTTATTAGCAGCAGCAACAGTTTCTTATCCAATTTCAGCGCAAACCACACCCGGTCCAATAGCTGAACCTAATGTTAAACTCAATGTACAACGCACCAGCGGAACTTGTCCGCAAACAGTTGGTTTATGGTGGATAACTCTACCCTATGAAGGAGGTGCAGAACATACAGTAATTGCAGATACTAAAGCTTTTGCAGATTCAGTTAAATTAGTTGCTTCTAATAATAAGCAATTTGTAGAATTTGTTGCACCTTTACGCAGTAACTACGCTTCCTGTGTTGGACAAACTCGCAATCAAGAATATAAATTCTACACGGCACAATTTAAAAATAAAAAAGCCTATTTTCGGGTAGATTTGCGAAAAATTAACGCTCCTGCTCAGGAAATTACCTACAAAACTATTACGGCCTCTCGTCCTTATGTGCGGTGGGCGATCGCTGATTAGGTACAATATTCTTCCATCTCATCACTCATATAATACCCAGATTCCCGACTACTCACATACTCAAATCAGTCGGGTTTCTCTGTAAATGAAGGGTTAAACCCCTCATACAAAACAATAAATCTTGCATGGTAAAATGATTTACAAATCAGTTATCAAATCACAAATTAAGTGTTTTAAAAACGACGGAAACCAAACATAAATGCGGATGATGGGTATTACCCCCTAGTGCTTTACTCACATTATCTTAGTTTTTAGCTATAACTTTTATCAGGTGTATGGTTCAAAGTCTCTCTGATCAAGTGTTAGCAATGAACGAGCAAAAATTTCTAAATTTCTAGCTAGAAAAATGCCAAATTGGCAACCACAAGCTAGAGAAGCAAGTTAAATTAAATTAGACAAACGAAAGCAAGACAGTTGCTAAAAAATTAAAAAAATTAGTTTCTGATGCTTGTTAAGTTTGTTGGACAATTAAATAAAATGATCGTTTGCTGCAATAGGAATACTCACTGAGTAGAAACGTTATCGTTATATAAATTACCCCCCTAATTTAACGATTAGCGTTATGTGTATATTCCCGAATCGCTTCAGTAGCAAATAGTAGAGTGGGAGAGAATGGCGCTTGGTAATGCCTCCTCCCACTCTCTTTTTTAGGGTATTTTGGTTGGGGATGTATAGCTGTAGACAGAGTAGTTAAGACATCTCCTGTAAGGGTTTAACATTGCTAAGTTTAATTTAAGCAGCAACTTTTTCTTCAAGAGGTTTAAAAGTCTTTTTAGTAGCACCGCAAATAGGACAACTCCAATCATCAGGAATTTCTACAAAAGGTGTACCAGGTGCAATACCCGAATCAGGATCACCAACAACAGGATCATAAATCATGCTGCACTGTCTACAAATCCATTTTTGAGTTGCGGGATCTTCACCTGCGACTCTCGTTACAGCTTGTCCACCATTTAATACTTCTAAAGCTTCAGCGTAGCGATCTGCGTGATAATTTTCAATGAATTTGAGCAACCCAAAACGGTGTGCTGCGGCGCGGAATGTGTTAGCGTGTTCACTAGATTCTTGAGCTTGTTTGAGAAATTCTTCCGCTGCGGGATTATCTCTATCTTTTTGAGCAGCAGCAGCAAAATCAGGATACATGGTAGTGTATTCATAGGTTTCCCCTTCAATTGCCAAAGACAAACAACGAGACATAATTTCCCGTTTTTGTTCATCAGTTAAACTAGCTGCATCTTTGACAACCAGTTCTGGATGTAATAACTCAAAATGTGCAAAAGCGTGTTCAGTTTCTTGATCTGCTGTTTCCTTAAAAAGCTTGGTTAAGTCTGTAAAACCCAGTTTACGTGCCACATTTGCAAAAAACAGGTATTTACGATTTGCCATCGATTCTCCACCGAAAGCTGCTTCTAAGTTTTTTAGTGTCGTAAAATTTGACAAATCCATAATTTTTACTTGCCTGTTAAGTGATATTTCATGGGAAAAACAGACTCTTGAACTAAGGCAGATGAGGCAGCCAAAATATTTTTACAATATTTAAACAGATGTTATAGAACCTGTTTTAGCCCATCTTTAATTACCCTTGTTCTTAGCCGATTCAGGATAATTATAAATTTTAGATTATGAATATTTTATATTTTTTCTGTTAAAATAGTTTATTGAAAATTATCGTCATCGACGATCAGAATAGAAGAAGTTTTCATAATGAGGTATTTTTTATTTTTTATTTTTTATGTAAAAAACTTTGAATCATGTCCTTGATTTCTTTTAATCTCACAGGTTTGGAGAGATATTCATTCGCTCCTGCCTCAAGGCATTTTTCCCGATCTCTAGGCATAGCTAAACCAGTCAAAGCAATAATGGGAATATCAGCTAAATCTTGATCCGCACGAATCAAACGAGTAGCTTCTAAACCGTCCATTTGTGGCATTTGAATATCCATTAATATTAAATCAGGACCATGAATCTTAGCTAAGTCAATGGCTTCCTGTCCGTTTTTCGCCACCAGTAGACGATAACCGCGACTTTCTTAATCAGTAAACCAAAAAGTTTTTATCCGAAGAGCGATCGCTAAGGATAAGGAAGCACTATCTACGTAAGGATTAGTCAAATAAAAGACGTTAAACATAAATAATGCTTATAGTGCTATCAGGGTTATCCAAAGATGAGATAATGAAAGTAGTGTGTCACATATTAATTGACATTAATTGATTTTTCCATCAGAACATTTGGCGTTAACGGATTCGGAAACCTCATTATGATCAAGACCGCCCTCATAACAGGCATTACAGGTCAAGATGGCTACTATCTGAGCCATTTGCTTCTTAATCAAAATTACCGAGTTTTCGGTTTGGTATCTCCCCATAGACAAACTAACTTGTCAAAATTAGGAAGTTTAGCAGATAACGTAAAAATTTACACTGTTGATTTAAGAGATGCTGCGGCTTTATTAACTGCTGTTGAACAACTACAACCCCAGGAAATTTACAATTTAGCTGCTCCTAGTTTCGTTCCCGACTCTTGGAATGATCCTTTGGGAACTCTTGATCTGATTACAGGTACTGCTACTAGATTATTAGATGCAGTTCGCCAAGTTGGTTTATCCACAAGGTTTTATCAAGCTAGTAGTTCGGAAATGTTTGGTGATGTGACTACTGCTCCCCAAGATGAAGAAACTCACTTTCGTCCCAAAAATCCCTATGCAGCAGCAAAATTACACGCTCATTGGACGATGGTACATCACCGACAACGTTATGGTCTATTTGCCTGTAGTGGTATTTTATATAACCATGAATCCCCTTTGCGTCCGCCTCAGTTTGTCACCCGTAAAGTTTCTTTGGCGGTAGCTAAAATTAAATTGGGTTTAGCTCAAACCTTGGAAATGGGTAATTTGGATGCTCAAAGAGATTGGGGTTTTGCTGGAGATCACGTAAATGCCATGTGGCGAATGTTGCAAGCAAACGAGCCTCAAGAATATGTAATTGGTACAGGTAAACTCCACAGCGTCAGGGAATTAATTGCTACTGCTTTTGATTGTGTAGGACTGGATTGGGAAAAATATGTAATTGTCAATACTAATTTATTACGAGCAGATGAACATTTTCAACTGGTAGCTAATCCCAGTAAAGCCAAAAACAAGCTTGGTTGGGAACCAAAAGTGAGTTTTGAGCAACTTTTGGAAAATATGGTAAAAACAGATTTAGAATATTTAAACAGTTAATAATGTTGCTATTGTAAAGAGACTGGGGAATGGTGACTGGTGACTGGGGAGAAAAATTTTAGATTTTAGATTGGAATTGACAAAAACAATCCCTGCGGGTTCAACAGTTGCTCATGGGGGAAACCCCCAAGACCGCACTGCTTCACCAAAATCCAAAATCCTTTCATTGAATTACCAATTACCAATTACCTGTTCCCACTGATAATTGATAACTAAAATAAAAATAGAGTAGAAAAATTTAAGAAATGAACCTTAATAACTTCCAACAAAATCTTGATAAACTGCGTCCTTGGCTGACTATATTAGCAGTAGCCTGGTTATTAGCATCCTTAGGCTTAGGCTGGTTAGTGAATTCCTTACTAATTATTTTTGGACTGTTATTAATAATACCAATTGTCGCCTTCTTTGGATTTCGCTGGTGGCTACAAAGAAACTTAGTTACTGACAACTGTCCGGTTTGTGGATGTGAAATAACAAGTTTAAATAATAGCCAAGTGCAATGTCCAAATTGCGGAGAACAGCTATTAGTAAAAAATAGTCAATTTAGCCGCTTTGCACCAGAAGGTACAATTGATGTAACAGCAATTGAAGTTCCTGCCAAATCACTGGAAGAATGAACTAAGATGAAATAGGAGTCAGGAGTCAGGAGTCAGGAGTCAGGAGTCAGGAGTCAGGAGTCAGGAG
>NZ_JAQMTI010000186.1:0-2394 GCF_028329225.1 Sphaerospermopsis kisseleviana CS-549
AGTCAGGAGTCAGGAGTCAGGAGGAGATTTGAAAATTTCTTTGCCATCTCTTGAAATCCCCAAAAATGCACACTTTTTCCGGTATACCCTTCAAAACCCTTGCACTAATTTCTGTGTTTATCAGCCTCTAACCTTTGATACATCAAGGTTTTAGGTTTATTCAGCAAACCCTAAGTAAGTGGGTGTTAAAAATTTTTTCTGTTTCTTGTAGGGGCGAAGCATTCGGGTGATAACCTATCGCTGAAACCAGTTCATATTCTGTCCGAATGCTTCGCCCTTACGATTAATGAATCGGTGTTCTAGTTACTGTTTTCCTAAAATAAACTAACAGATACTCACAAAATTTTCCCTTAATATTGTAAGGGTTTAGCATTGCTAAACCCCTACATAATTCTGTTGATATTATGTTGATGGCTATAACTATAGTAGATTTTCGTGTCAAAAAATATGCTGAAAAATAGCATTGTTTGATACCACTTTAATTTTACAAAATATATTCTTAATTACAGCTTTAAAAAGATTTTAGGAAGAAAATGGTGGGGAGAAAAGAATATTATTTAGAATCGGATACAAATCATGGTAGCAATATCAGAGAAAGTTGAACCAAGGTTAACTATACAAACTGTAGAAATTGCTCCTAATACAACAGCGATACGCTCTCTTGATTGGGATCGGGATCGCTTTGATATTGAATTTGGATTGCAAAACGGTACAACCTATAATTCTTATTTAATTAGGGGTGAACAAACAGTTTTAATTGATACTTCTCATCAGAAGTTTCGTCAATTATATTTAGACACTCTCAAAGGTTTAGTTAATCCGAAAACAATTGATTATATAATTGTCAGTCATACAGAACCAGATCATAGTGGTTTGGTAGAAGATGTATTACAATTAGCACCAAGAGCAACTGTTTTAGCTTCTAAAGTAGCATTGCAATTTTTAGAAGGTTTGGTACATGATCCTTTTTCCAAAAGAATTGTTAAAAGTGGCGATCGCATAAATATTGGTCAAGGACATGAAATAGAATTTGTCAGTGCGCCAAATTTACACTGGCCTGATACAATTTTCAGTTTTGATCGCAAAACCCAAATTCTTTATACTTGTGATGCGTTTGGGATGCACTTTTGTGATCATCGCACCTTTGACGAAGATTTAGAAGCAATTGAAGCTGATTTTCGGTTTTATTATGATTGCTTAATGGGTCCCAATGCTCGTTCTTTATTGAATGCAATGAAGAGAATGGGTGAACTAGGTAACATTCAAATTATTGCCAATGGACACGGACCATTATTATATCATCACCTCGATGTTTTAACCGAATATTATCAAAATTGGAGTCAAAGACAAGCGAAAACAGAAACTACGGTTGGTTTGTTTTATGTTTCCGGTTATGGTTATAGTGAGCAATTAGCTCATGCAATTGGTGATGGTTTGCAAAAAGCTGGTGTGGGTTCAGAAGTAGTTGATTTACACACAGCAGATTTTCAAGAAATTCAAGAATTAGCAGGTAGAGCATCAGGTTTAATTATTGGAATGCCACCTACTTCTTCAATTGTAGCACAAGCTGGTATTAGTTCTTTATTAGCTGTAGCAAAAAATAAACAAGTTGTAGGTTTATTTGAATGCTATGGTGGTGATGATGAACCGATTGATACTCTACGTCGTAAATTTATTGACTTAGGAATTAAAGAAGCATTTCCCGCAATTCGTATTAAAGAAATCCCCAACGAAGCAACTTATCAAATTTGTACAGAAGCGGGTACAGATTTGGGACAAAAGGTGGTGCGAGAACGCAACATCAAACAAATCAAATCTCTCGACGTGAACATGGAAAAAGCGTTAGGGAGAATTAGCAGCGGATTATATATTGTTACTGCTAAAAAAGGTGAAATTAGCGGTGCAATGATGGCTTCTTGGGTAGCACAAGCTAGTTTTCAGCCATTAGGATTTACCATTGCTGTTGCTAAAGATCGAGCGATTGATAACTTATTACAAATAGGCGATCGCTTTGTGATCAATGTGTTAGAAGAAGGTAATTATCAAGACCTGAAAAAACACTTCCTCAAACGTTTACTTCCTGGTGCGGATAGATTTGCAGGTGTGAAAACTCAAACTGCTAAAAACGGTTCACCAATTTTAACCGATGCACTTGCATACATGGAATGTGAAGTAGTCAGCAACATTGAATGTAGCGATCATTGGATTTTATATTGCATTGTTGAAGATGGCAAAGTTTCCAAACCAGATGCGCTGACAGCAGTACGTCATCGCAAAGTAGGAAACTATTACTAGGGACTGGGGACTGGGGACACTTCGACAAGCTCAGTGCATCGCTGGGGACTGGGGACACTTCGACAAGCTCAGTGCATCGCTGGGGACAGGGGACAGGGG
>NZ_JAQMTI010000187.1:0-10506 GCF_028329225.1 Sphaerospermopsis kisseleviana CS-549
CCCGAATGCTTCGCCCTTACAGGAAAATAGCCTTTTGATAAAATGATAATTTGTCGCCCGAATGCTTCGCCCTTACAGGAAAATAGCCTTTTGATAAAATGATAATTTGTCGCCCAAATGCTTCGCCCTTACAGGAAAATAGCCTTTTGATAAAATGATAATTTGTCGCCCGAATGCTTCGCCCTTACGACTCCTGACTTCTCAATTTTGCTATAAGATATTTAGTCAAAAACTAACATCTACTACAAAACTTTTATGCCTCTACCCACAGGACCCAAAACTCCAGCTACCCTGCAAATGCTACGCTGGGTATTTAGCCCCATGTCCTACATGGAAGAATGCGCCAAAACCTACGGTGATATTTTTACTCTCAAGCTGGATTACAATTTACCTCCTATGGTCTTTATTCATAGCCCAGAAGCAATGCAGGAGGTTTTGAGCAAAGATACCAAAGAATTAGAAGCACCAGGCGATTTAAATCAACTATTTGAAGGGTTACTAGGTAAAAATTCTCTGATTTCTCAAAGTGGTAAAGAACATCAGCGACAACGGCAGTTAATCATGCCTCCCTTACACGGGGAAAGAATGCGAACTTATGCCGATGTAATTAATAATATCACCGAAAAAGTCATCGGCAAACAGCAAATCAATCAACCTTTTAATGTGCGAACAGCTACCCAAGAAATTACTCTGGGGGTGATGATGCAAGCTGTCTTTGGACTTTATGAAGGTGAACGGGCTGAAAAATTACAACACTTACTATGTGAAATTCTGGAAGCAGGTAGTGAAGTTTGGAGAGTGGCTTTATTATATTTTCCAGCGTTACAAAAAGTGATTGGTCTTTCCAAACTTTGGGAAATACAGGAACGTCGTCAAAATAAAGCTGACCAACTCCTGTATGCAGAAATTCAGGAACGCAGAGAAAATCCCGACCCATCACGTACAGATATCCTCAGTTTGCTAATGTCTGCAAGGGATGAAGACGGTCAACCAATGACTGATGTAGAATTACGGGATGAATTAATGACTTTGTTAGTAGCAGGTCATGAAACCACAGCTACAGCCATAGCCTGGGCTTTATATTGGGTTCATAAACTACCAGAAGTCCGCCAAAAATTATTAGCAGAACTTGATACTTTAGGCGAAAATCCCGATTCCAATACTATTTTTAAATTACCTTATCTCACCGCCGTTTGTAATGAAACTTTGCGGATTTATCCCGTGGGAATGTTGACTTTTCCCCGTCGGGTAAAAACCCCTATTTCTGTAGATGGTTATCAACTAGAACCAGGTACAGTTGTGATGGGTTCAATTTACCTCACTCACCATCGAGAAGATATTTATCCCAACTCTAAACAATTTAACCCAGAACGCTTTATAGAAAAACAATTTTCACCATATCAATTTATCCCTTTTGGCGCTGGTGCAAGACGTTGTATTGGTCTAGCATTTGCCCAATTTGAAATGAAATTAGCACTAGCTAAAATCCTCCAAGGTTGGGAAATGGAACTAGCAGATACTCGTGAAGTTAAACCAAAACGCCGTGGTTTGGTGACAGGTCAAGATAAACCTATTCAAATGATTTACCACGGTCGTCGTCAGCAACAATCTCGAACTTTAGAGACAATAGCCGTGTAATTTTTCAGGGGTTAAGAGTCGGTACAAACCAATTTTTAACCCCCGCAAATGATTAAACTACCAAATAGATATCTATTTCCGAAAAATCAACCGTAAAAAGCTTGTTGTCGTTAAAAATCGGAGGTATGTAATATTCACTGAATAAACTATTTAACTCATCACAAAACATATTGAGAGAGAAAGCCGCTAAACCACTACTCCATAAAGGAATAACAGTATTACCTCCTGACGTTGACTCCATTTCTTCTAAAGTCAGTTTCTGAAAAAGCCCATTGACTTGAACAGAATGTAATTCAGTATTCATGATTGCAGCCATTGTCTTAATTTACCAATCCAGAAATGAGCAGGTATGAGAATTTATGATTTATGAGGAGTAAAATCTGTAAAAACAAATGCCCTAAAAAAATGTTTTACCCTCAACCAACTAAAAATTTCTTAATGTCAGTACCAGAATACAAATAATTAATCACCAAGAATTTATGACGACGTATATTGACCTGGAATAGTCTACAGTAGCGACCTTATTATCCGTGATGCCACTATCTACACCTTTAACGTCACCAGTCCCTGTATTCTCCACGTTTCCAGTATTACCCGATATAAAATAATTATTGACGCTCCCACCACTACCACCAGATACAGTCTTTGTTTCAACCACAGATAGCTCACGAAAAAGGCTTCCTGCATTATATTTTAAGTCCGCAATTACTATTTTCTTCATTGTTTTATCCTCTAAATTAGGAGTTAATTCCTTTTAAATGTTTTTGCATAACTAGATTTAAAATAATCCAAATTTCCGATACATATAAAGCTTTATGCACATGATCATAGGACATAAATCCGATCATTTTGTCTAAAAATGTAATTCGTATATTTTAAAATTACTAAGTTCCAATAATGGAAAATTCACATATTAAAAATATTTTTAGATATTATGTCAGAACCTAAACCACACAATTTTGTCTGAAATTTTTACCTTGATAGATTGAGATTACCAAATTACATGACAGCGATTTTCAGGTAAATGAACCACAAAACAATCTTTAAAACCCTTGTAGAGAATTTGCACGCAACGTCTCTACTATGGTCTAACTAGGTGAAAACTGCTGTAATACACAATTTCGATATCTTCTGGTTTGAAGCATACTCTTTTCAGACATAAATCCCAGGATTTTGTCTGGAAACTTAATGCTTTGATAATAATTCTGAGGATAGATTCCCTTGCTGACATCTTAATTTACAGCAAAATGTGGCTTACGCTACGCTATCAGGAGTCAGGAGTAATATCAAGTCCGTTTGAATAGTTATGTTATCTGTGAGGACAGGCAAGAGGCAAGAGTGAAAATGAAAATTCCTACACCCCACACCCAAAAATTCAATCCTCATCTACCATCCCAATACCCAGTTGTCAATGAGTACATTTTTCATAAATTGCTATATAGTAAACATAAAGTTTTGTAAGGCGAGGGCTAGGAATGTACATAGTACAAATTGCCTCAGAATGCGCTCCTGTAATAAAAGCTGGGGGTTTGGGGGATGTTGTTTATGGACTTAGCAGGGAGTTAGAAGGACGGGGAAACACTGTTGAACTTATTCTCCCAATGTATGATTGTATGCGTTACGATCATATATGGGGTCTTCACGATGCTTACCTCAACCTGTGGGTACCCTGGTATGGTGGCGCAGTTCACTGTTCTGTATACTGCGGGTGGGTACATGGTCGGGTTTGTTTCTTCATTCAACCCCACAGTCAAGACAATTTCTTTAATAGAGGTTGTTACTATGGTTGCGATGATGACAACATGAGGTTTGCTTTCTTTAGCAAAGCAGCTTTAGAATTTTTACTGCAAAGTAATAAAAGACCAGATATCATTCATTGTCACGACTGGCAAACCGGTTTAATTCCTGTCATGTTGTATGAAATTTATAAATATCATGGCATGGAATATCAAAGAGTTTGTTACACCATTCACAACTTTAAACATCAAGGTATGGGTGGTGTAGAAACTCTCCAAGCTACCAATTTAAATCGCCCAGAATATTATTTTCAATACGACAAACTGCGGGATAATTTTAATCCTTTTGCGATCAATTTTATGAAAGCAGGGATTAATTACGCCAATGCAATTACCACAGTATCACCAAATCATGCAGTCGAAGCTCAAACCAGTGATGTGGGTTGTGGTTTAGGACATACATTATATTTGCAAAAAGACAAATTTAGTGGAGTTCTCAATGGCATTGATTACGATTTTTGGAATCCCGAAGTTGACCGTTACATCCCTAATAATTACAACTGGGATGAATTTGAACAAAAGGCATATAACAAAAAAGCATTAAGGGAAAGATTGATGTTAGCTCATGATGAGAAAAAACCCATCATTGCTTACATCGGTCGTTTAGATAATCAAAAAGGTGTCCATTTGGTTCACCATGCCATGTACTATGCTTTGAATAGAGGAGCGCAATTTGTATTGTTAGGTTCAGCTACAGAATCAGCAATTAACGCTCATTTTTACCATGAAAAACAATTTTTAAATAATAACCCAGATGTGCATTTAGAACTGGGATTCAATGAAGAATTATCTCACCTGATTTATGCTGGTGCAGATATGATAGTTGTACCCAGTAATTATGAACCTTGCGGTTTAACCCAAATGATCGGTTTAAAATACGGAACTGTACCCATTGTTCGGGGTGTTGGAGGTTTAGTAAATACTGTTTTTGACAGAGATTATGATCAAAATTTACCACCAGAAAAACGCAATGGTTATGTGTTTTATGACATGGATAACCTAGCATTAGAATCAGCAATGGGAAGGGCTATAGATTTATGGTATCAGCAACCCGAAGAGTTTAAAAAATTAGCAATTCAGGGTATGTTGTATGATAATTCTTGGAATATTCCCGGTGCGAAATATTTAGAGATTTACGAATGGATCAGACATAAATGGTAAATCTTTAATTTCCGATACAAAAAAGCTAACTAACCTCTCGTTCCCAGTCTCCAGACTGGGAATGCCATCATCAATTGATAATTGACAATTGATAATTGACAATTAATGTAGAAATAAAATTCAATTACAGATTTGGGCTACTTGGTTATTTTATGCTGTGTTGGTAGATTTAGCTGATGCCGTAGCGGATGAACTAAGCTGTTGTGCATTTAATTTGTATAAGTGGAACAGGCATCTTGCCTGTTAAACAAGAGTTCAGAATATTAGGATTATACAATTTAGCTGTGTAACAGCTTATGACTTAACATTTATTTAAATCAAACGCCACAACCCATGTCAATTAACAAAGGCTTAACTTATTATGGAAACAATTACCCTTCAAGTTGATCCAGAAATTGCCAAAGCATACCGAGAAGCAGAACCCGAAAAACAAAAAAATGCCCTGATTGTTTGTCATCTTATCCTTAAAGAACTCTTTAAAAATACAAGTTTTGAAGAAATTGTTCAACAGATTCGCCAAGAAGCAGAACACAACGGCTTAACTCCCGAAATTTTAGCAGAATTGTTAAAAGATCATTGGTGACAAGTTAAGGAAAAGGAAAAATTGTCAAGGGTAGTATTAACAGAGGTCAAAAAGATGGGAAACTCAATCTAGACAAGTAATTGAGCGATTGAGTCCAAACTATTCCCTATTCCCTCAGGACTTACGCAAAAGGGAACAAAAGTAGGGGTAATTCATGAATTACCCCTACGCAAGAATAAGGTTTTCAGTCACATCTTGCGTAAGTCCTATCCCTATTCCCTGCCTCAACGAAGGGACTTTTTCAGCCAACCCTAATTATTCATTATTGAAACGCCCATAACGTGCGGTTGGCTGATTACACAACCAAGCCCACATTTGATCACCAAAAGAAAAATGCCACCATTCTCTAGGATTACGTTGAAAACCTGCCTTTAACATCACATTTAGTAACAATTCTCGATGGCGATGATATTCTTGATGACAATGGGCATCAGAATGGGCATAATAATCAGGGTGCGATCGCTCAGACATTTCATCAATCGGTGAACCCATATTTACAACTTCCCCATTTTCATCGACTAAAGTAATATCCACCGCAGCACCTGTACTATGGGGAGGAGGAGTATTCATATCTAAACTTGGGACCGCCCAAATTTCATATACTTGCTGCCAAATTTCTTCCCGTTGTTGAGTCGATAAATCACTCTCATTTAATCCCCCGGCTTGCACAGCTTGGGCAAAACTATAATCTACCATAAATTGCTGCACAGCTACCGGGCGATAAGCATCAAATATTTGAATATACCAACCAGGATGTAGCAATTGTAAATAATTTTGTGCCTCAATTAAATTTTCGACCACACTGGCACGCAAAAAATAAGCAGAATATCCCCCATAGTCAGCACCTAATTTTTCATAAGGATGGGGAGTCTCCACCGCAAACAGTTCTAAGGGAATTTTTACTAAAGGTTCACCACATTCAATAATGGAAATTTGGTGATATGGACGCATATTATCAACTCAGCTTGTAAAAGAGTAAGTTTTGTAGTAGGTTTTGAATGAGTTTTCCACTACCCAATTTTCTCCAACCAGTTCTGTATCTGTTACTCCCGATGTTCGCAACAAGACTTTTCCCCAACTTCTGGAACAGGATCATAACCACCAGGGTGGAACGGATGACAACGTAAAATTCTGCAAATAGACATCCAACCACCACGGAACACCCCAAAACGCTCAATAGCTTGGATAGCATACATTGAACAAGTTGGTTGAAAGCGACAAGTCGGCGGAAACAGAGGAGAGATGAATAAGCGATAACCTTTAATTAGCCCAATCAATATTATTTTCATGCCCAAATCGCCTACAGTAGTATTAGGTTTAAATAACAAGAATCACAGTCTCAAAATTATCAGTTGCGTCATTGTTGATTACATAGTTGATTACATAGTTGATTACATTGTTGATGACATTTCTCGGTTTAGAATCTATTCTCCCATTGTGGCAACAAATTTCCGTTGCTGCGGCTTGGGTATTACTTGTTATCTTCGTCGCCTGGTTAGTTAGTCGCTTTACCGACAGTGAACCCGAAATTATCCGTAAAATAGTCCATATTGGCGCAGGTAATGTAATTTTACTGGCTTGGTGGTTCAATATCCCTGCTATTATTGGCATTACATCTGCAATTTTAGCTGGCATTATTACTTTATTATCCTATTTTTTCCCCCTTTTACCAGGAATTAATAGCGTTGGTCGTCAAAGTTTAGGTACATTTTTTTATGCAGTTAGTATTGGGATTTTAGTTGCTTGTTTTTGGTATTTACACCAACCCCAATATGCAGCTTTAGGTATTTTAATTATGGCTTGGGGAGATGGACTAGCGGCTTTAATCGGGCAAAGATTTGGTAAACATAAATATAAACTTTTTGGTGCAAACAAAAGTTGGGAAGGTTCTTTAACCATGACGTTTGTTAGTTTTTTGATGACTGTGTTGATTTTGCTACCAACACAAGGAAACTCTTGGGAAATATGGCTGATATCAATAATTGTAGCTATTATAGCTACATTTTTAGAAGCTTTTTCGTTTCTGGGTATTGATAATTTAACTGTTCCTATCGGTAGTGCAGCTTTGGCTTATGGTTTAATTCAAATATTAGTTTTTAATGGTATAGATTGGGCGAATTTTTATTAAATGTTTATTAAATGTTTATTAAATGCGATCGCCACCGCTAAAGTTATGGGGAATAGGGAATATGTAAAGAATGTTTTCCCCATCTCCCCATTTTCTATCAACAGGTTAATTCTGCCATTAATTCGGAAACTGAGATGATGCGATCGCCTGATCCCAAATTAGCACCAGAAAAAATTAAACCATTTTCTATGTCTCCACACGCTGCTTTAGAAAGTGCTTGCAGTAAACAATAGGTTTTTTTAGTATCTCTACATAAACAAGATTCTAAACAATTTGCTATACATCTACGTTCTAACAATGATAAATCAGCGTTAGCGCAGCTTATTGAAGATATCGCCATTTCCGCAAAGGCATTTTTTAAAGCACGACTGGGTTTTCCTACTGGACTCGGTACTGTCACAATGTCCTCTGGAGTTGCTCTTAGATGAAATTCTTTATACCGCAAATCAGCATCACATTCTTCTGTAGTAATAAAGCGAGTACCAATTTGTACACCATCTGCTCCCATCCCTAATATCTGATCAATTTCTGTGCGATCGCTTATTCCCCCAGTAATAATTAATGGTATGCTCTTTTCTTGTTGTGCTAAATACTCGCGTAATTCGGTAATTATCCACTCAATGGAAAAACCAGGAAAATTCGCCTGTTCGCACTGTGAAAAATGTCCTCCCACCTTTTGACAATTTTCCAAAATCAAAGCATCAGGTAAACGATTATACTGGCTTTTCCAAGTTTCACAAATCAACTTTGCAGCTTGTACGTTAGCTACACTTGGCACTAAGGCCACATCTGGATAATCTACCGTAAATTCTGGTAAAGTCAAAGGTAATCCCGCACCAGTAATAATTAAATTTGCCCCTGCTGCTGCCGCAGTTTGAGCTAATGTCAAATAATCTCTAGTAGCAACTAAAACATTAACACCAATAATTCCTTCTGGGCTAATAATCCGTGCTTTGCTGATTTCATCTTTCAATGCTAACTGATTAGCTGTAAAAAAACTACCCCGTTGGCGTTTGTGAAAATACAGAGAATTTAACCCTATTCCCATTGAAGCAATGACACCCACTCCACCAGCGTTAGCTACTGCACTAGCCAGTTTAGCACCAGATACACCCACAGACATTGCACCTTGAATAATTGGATAGCGGGCAATGTGTTCACCAATTCGCAAAGGATGAAGGATAGACTTTATACCAGAACTATTCATTAATTAACTAAATAACCTCTAGGTAATCTTATCATTATCAGTGACAATTTCTATGGATGATGATATGATTGTTAATCAATATTTTAATCGTTTACTCGTTCCCATGCTCTGTATGGTAATCAATTAAGAAGTCTCTGACTTCTATTATAGGCAGAGCCTATATCATTGCATTCCTAGTCTGAGACTGGGAACGAGATTAATTATCAATTATCAATTATCAATTATCAATTATCAATTATCAATTATCAATTCTATTATAGGCAGAGCCTATATCATTGCATTCCCAGTCTGAGACTGGGAACGAGATTAACGAGATTAACGAGATTAATTATCAATTATCAATTATCAATTATCAATTATCAATTATCAATTGCGAGTATATCTATGTTTAACACCCACAGGAAAATATTCCAAATCACCTGTAGGTTTTAATTCTACTTGGGGTGTTTGATATTCCCCAGGAACATAATTAGCAAACTCACTATTTAAACGTAACAATTGAGCAAGAATAGAATTAGTAATAGTTGCAGTTTTTTCAATGCTACCTTCTACCCCTGGTGCTAATTCCACAACAATAGATAAAAAGCGATTTTTATCTTGATCTTCTTTTACCTGTAACACAAATTTACCCGTTACCCATTCTCTAATTATCGGTTGTTCTAATCCCACAGTCACATTTTCAGGATAAATATTTGCACCAAAATAGGAAACGGTAAAATTAGCACGTCCAAAAACATAAACAAATGGTAATTGATGTATTCCTCTATTTTCACCCAACTCAGCAACCGGATCAAACCCCCATTCAGCTAAGAATTTCACCATTTCTGAATAACTAATTAACCCCCCATTATCGAAGATATTATATCTAATTAAAGGAATGCCATTATTACCAGAAAATATTAATCTTCCTTCTTCAACTTCAAAAAACCGACTACAAGGATCGTACTGTACTAATGTCGGTAAACGTGACTCTCCAAATAATACTTTTGCTGCTGCTGGGTTTGCTGCTAAAAATCTTCTAATACAAATACTTAAAGGTGTTTCATTTCCTAAAACTCCTGCGTCTGCTGTTCCATACATTGACGCAAAATCATAACAAGGATTTTCTGATCCTATTCTTTCACCTACTAAACTCCGCCATTCTTCACTAAATACTTCTCCTGCCATTACTAATTTAATATGATATTGTTGCCACTGTAAACCATTGGTAATTCCCGTATCAATAACATCTTTTAAAAAGGGTGGATATCCTAATAATACAACTTGTTCAAAATTACCACCTAACTCTTGCACAACTCGCAATATTTCGGTTTTATTATTTCCAGGTGTAATGACTGTAATGGGATAACCTTTAGTTGCTAAATACCGACAACAATTGGTAGTGAACATTCCCCCTACCCATGTTCCCAAGGTAAAACAAATTATTGCTAAGGTGCTTTTATTATCTGCATCAAAACTATCATGAAAAATCTGCTCAAACCGGGTGGCTATTTGTAATTCATCAGTGAAGAAACGCGGCCAAAATGTGGGTTTTCCCGTTGAGCCAGAGGAAGCGGCGATCATATCACAGCTTCCTAATATTCCATCTTTACATAGTTCTGGTAGGGTGTAAAGAGAAATATAATTTTCTTTACAAATAACTGGTAATTTTTGGAAGTCTGCTAAAGTTTGGATTGTTTCTGGGTTGATGTGATGTGATGCTAAAAACGCTTTGTAAGCTGGTACGGTAGCTGCTACAGTTTTAAATAAGTTAATGGCGATTTCTTGGGGTGTAGTTTTTTGATGTTGTTCCAGTGTTTCTGCTAAGGGAGTAGAAACAAATTTTTCTAGTTCTTGAATCGCTTTTTGTGTTTTTGGGTTCATAAGTTAGGAGTCAGGAGTTCAGGAGGTAGAAGAACTAGGGCAAGTTAATAACCCAGTCACCAGTCACCAGTCACCAGTCACCAATCACCAGTCACCAGTCACCAGTCACCAATTACCAATTACCAATTAC
>NZ_JAQMTI010000188.1:0-28354 GCF_028329225.1 Sphaerospermopsis kisseleviana CS-549
CCCCAGTCCCCAGTCCCCTGTAAACTAGAGATTGTGGACTAGAGAATAAGACTCATGACTTTTGATAGTGATTTAATTATCCGGTTTGCTGAACCTGGTGATAGTGCTGTATTATTTGAATTAATTCAGGGCTTGGCAGAATATGAAAAATTATCTGCTGCTGTCACTGGTAATGCTCAAGCATTAAATGAGCATTTATTTGGTGAACGAAAATATATAGAGGCGATTTTAGCAGAAGTCACAGGTAAAGCTGTGGGTTTTGCTTTATTTTTTCACAATTATTCTACATTTCTCACCAAGCCAGGAATTTATTTAGAAGATATTTTTGTTTTACCTGAATATCGTCGTCAAGGTATTGGTAAAGCACTGCTGACTAAATTAGCAAAAATAGCTGTTGAAAGAAATTGTGGGCGCTTAGAATGGAGTGTTTTAGATTGGAATGTTTCTGCACAGGAATTTTACCGGACTATGGGGGCTGATATTTTAGAAGATTGGCGAATTTGCCGAGTCAGTGAACCAGCAATTACTAGATTAGCGAATCAATAAACATCTTTTCACCTAAGCATTCAGCCTTCATCAGTCGATTTCCGTCAGTAAAAGCCTGAAAAATATAGCAGGAGTCAGGAGTCAGGAGTCAGAGTAAAACCCTTGTGTACTAAGATTTTCATGATAAATTGATGTTCTAACTAGGGTTTGCTGAAAAAGTTATCTGTGAAGGCTAGGTGACAGGTGACAGGTACTACGCCACGGTGACAGTTTCAAGAGTTGGATAGGAAGGATTTTTTCTTTAAGTAGGAATTAAGTGCAGGGTTTTTCACTTGCCACCTCATAAAAGCTGGCACTTTTTGAAAGCACTTCGGCTTACTTCGACTGCGCTCAGTACAAGTCGCTCAGTACAAGTCAAAATAGCTAAAACCCTTTACCTGTAAAGTTTTCTGATTTATATGGCTAACGCCACGCTACGCTATCAGCAAACCCTATTTTATGTTTAATTATTTTGACATAATTATTAGCATTAATCTTAGCATTTTTTAGATATGAATTTTTAATTTTTAGTTAAGAATGATTTTTTTGTGACTTAAATTTATGTTTAATATAAATTAATATATATTCCCAACCATTGCAATAATAAGTATTACATCTATTATGCTCAATAATTTAGTTCAATTTTTACAGTTATTCTTTTGATTTATACAAGACAATAAAAAGAGAATTATGGAGCAAGTACCTCCTAATCAGCAATTGTTGTAGAGAGAACACAAAATGAAAAAGATTATTTCTGTATTACTATTAGGCATCACTATCTTCACCTTTGCCTTCATTAATCCTGCTTTCGCTGCTGACACTGGTGCTGGAGAAAAAATATTTACAGCTAATTGTGCTTCTTGTCATGCAGGTGGTAAAAATTTAGTTAATGCTGCTAAAAGTTTGAGTAAGGCAGACTTAGAAGAGTACAATATTTACTCTGAATCTGCTATTATTGCTCAAGTTACAAACGGTAAAAATGCTATGCCAGCTTTCAAAAATAATTTGTCAGCTGATGATATTGCCAATGTAGCTGCTTACGTCATGGAAAAAGCGGAAGCTGGCTGGTAAATAGATTTGTCAGTGAGTTAATAATAGTTATACCTGAAAGGGTAAGACAAGAGATTCCCAACTGTTTTGGCAGTTGGGAATAATGCTTGATAATTCAAAAATTATGAATCAGAATTACTATTTAGCGGTTGCTGAAAAAGTGATCTGTAGAGGCTAGGAAACACTGACCTTTACATAAATTTACATTTACTGCAAACCCGTGATATAAAAAGAACGTCAGGTAAATTTTGCCAAAATGACCTCCAAGTTTTACAGCTTGTCGTTTGACTGATACAACAGAATCCAAAGAAAATTATGAAGCATATTGCACCAACTCAACGATTGTTGTAGAGAGAACACGAGATGAAAAAGATAATTTCCGTATTACTGTTAGGCATAACCATCTTCACTTTTGCCTTCAGTAGTCCCGCTTTAGCAGCAGATACAGTTGCTGGAAAAGCAGTATTTACAGCTAATTGCGCTCAATGTCATGCGGGGGGTAAAAATTTAGTTAATGCTGCTAAAAGCTTGAAGAAAGCAGATTTGGAAAAGTACAATATGTACTCTGCTGAAGCTATTATTACTCAAATTACAAACGGCAAGGGTGCGATGCCAGCCTTTGGTAAACGCATAAAAACCGAAAACATTGAAAATGTAGCTGCTTATGTGTTGGAACAAGCAGATAAAAATTGGAAGTAATACAATTTACTTTCTGAATTGAAATAATTATTGGCGGGGCTTTTTGTCTCGCTAATTAATCCAATTATTAGATAAGTAGAAACAACTAATAAATTATAAAAACATAAACAATAATTAAAATATGGGTTTTTCGATTGTAATTGTAGAGCAGCGAGAAAAAGAAGCTAAAGCACTTAAATCTTTTTTATTTTGTAGTCTCATCGCTTCTTTAGTATTTCATATTGGGGTTTTAGCTTTAGGGATTGGCAAATTTATACAAAGAGTTTCTCAAACTCAAGAAGAACCAATTGAAATCACAATTGTGGAAACTGTTCCGGAAATAATAGCCAAACCACAAGAGATAAAAAACTCTCAACCAAAGATAAATTCTGCTAGTGGTGGTAGTGGTGGTAATAACAATTTTAAAAGTTCTCTTCCAGAAAAAACTACCTTGAGCGTGAGTAATGCTGCTATTCAACCTGTAGTTAAACAAACCCAACTGAAAACTACTCAAAATTTTGTTGTCAAACAACGCCAAACACTAACTATTCCTGAAAAGACGATAACACAACCAAGTTTAACAACTACACCTATTACTAAAACTATTCCTGAACCGACGACAACACAACCAAGTTTAACAACTACACCTATTGCTAAAACTATTCCTGAACCGACGACAACACAACCAAGTTTAACAACTACACCTATTTCAAAAATAACTGAAAAAATAACTGAAAAAGTAGAAACTGAAACAACCACTCAACCCACAGTTGAACAACCTGAACAAACTGTCATACCAGATACAAAACTTTCAAATGTTCCAGCACCAAAGTTAATAACTCCTAGCAGTGTTAGTGTTAGTTCCAACAATACTTTTACTACTTCATCTAGTCAAAATAGTTTAAGTAATTTAGGTAATCGTTTGCGGTCTGGTTTAAGTAAAGGTACAGAAAATGGGACTGGAAATGGTGAGGGTAGCGGTACTGGAGATGGTATTGGAAATAGTGCAGGTAAAGGTACTGGAAATGGCACTGGAAATGGTATTGGAAATGGTGCAGGTAAAGGTACTGGAAATGGTATTGGAAATGGTGAGAGAAATATTGCGATCGCACCAAAACCACGTCCTGTCAATGGGACAAAATTAAATCGTGCAGATTGTATTAGATGTGATATCAAATATCCCGATAAAGCCAGAAGGCGAGGTATAGAAGGTCGTGCTGAAGTTGCTCTTGATACGGATATTAATGGTAATGTTACCTTTGTGCGGTTAATTCGTTCTAGTGGTGATAGTGAACTAGATGAAGCTGCTCAACAAGCTGTACAAGAGTGGAAATTAACACCTTTAGATGGTGGTAGACAAGGTGTGACAGCATCAATTAATTTTGCGATCCAAGGGTCACAGCGTCATCGTCAAATCAAAGAAAGACAAAGAGAAAGACAGAGAGAAGCTTCTCAACCAAAACCAAAAATTACCAATCCTCAAGAATCTACATCTTCACTAGAACCAGTCAAATCTGATACAGAAAATCAGGTTGATGAAAGTAAAACCCAGGAAGTAACACCACCTGATTCTACCTCTTCTGAGTCTAATAGTGATTCAGAAAATAATTAGGTGATCTGAAATATGACAGCTTGTCTTTTGACAGTTTTTATATAAACAGAGAGAATACCTACATTTGTTTTTACCAAGTGTGAGTTGAGAAAGATGAATAATAATTTTGTTTTCCTGCCAGTTTTTTTACTGAGTTTACTGGTAGCTTTTCCTGCTGTCGCTAATAATAATAAAACTAAAGATCAGGTAGTAAATTCAGATATTCCTAGTTTAAATGAAATTCAACTACCTGCCACAAATGCGAACTTATTAACTCAACAACCTGCGGAAACCGAAGTTAAAAAAGACACAGAAACAGATTTAACTCCTACAGAACCTACAGAGGATACAGATATTTCCATTGAAGCGATAGGAGAAAAAGACGCTTTACCCGAATCTACACCAACTCATGTAATTGAAAAAGAAGAAATCGCAAAACAAGGTGCTACTAGCGTTGCTGATGTTTTAGAAAAAATGCCTGGTTTTGCTATTAATAATGTGGGACATGGTGCTGATATTCACACCGGAACATATTATCGCGGTGCTTCGATTAATCAATCTGTATTCTTAATTAATGGCAGACCATTTAATAATGATATTAGCACTTATCATGGTGCTACTGACTTAAATAGTATTCCTGTAGAGGCAATTGAAAGGGTAGAATTATATAGCGGTGCGGCTTCATCTTTATATGGTTCTTCGGCTTTTGGTGGGATTGTAAATATTATCACCAAAGAAGGTTTTAGGAAACCAAAATTAACTGGTAGTGCAGAATTTGGATCTTTAAATTTAAATAATCAACAGGTTACTTATTCTGGTTCTGCTAATAAAGTCAAATACAATTTCAGTTTTGAAAGATTCTTTATAGACAACCGTTATCGTGTTCCTGTGGGTGCAGCAAATCGTAATCCTGCGGATGGTTATTTATTTAATGCTGATACTGCCACCAGTACCTATTTTGGTAGTATTGGTTTAGATTTAGATGCTAAAAATTCTGTGAATTTAGATTTTAAGACCCTCAGTAGTCGTAGGGGTTTAATTTATTTTGGTTTTCCTTTACAAAGAGATAGATTAGACCATGATAGTTTAAATATTGGGTTATCCTGGAAAACTCGACTGGGTAAGGATAACGATTCAAATTTAACAACTACTATCGGTTATAATCAAAATTACTTTAGTACATACGGACCAACGGGACCAGGAGGAATTTTTTACCGCACGGGAATTTTAGATACTAAACAAATTACTACTAGGGTAGATCATGAGTGGAAACTGAGCGACAATAATCAATTGCGTTGGGGTTTAGATTTAAAAAACACTGATTTAATAGGTGATGTGTTGAGTACAAACCCTGCTCTTGCTGCGGAAAATGAAAAGGAAGATAGAAGTGTTTTAAATACGGCTTTGTTTGCTGTGAATACTTGGAAAATTAGTGATGATTTTCTGATTGATTTGGGTTTAAGACAAAGCTTTGATAGTCAGTTTGACAGTTATTTCAATCCCAGTGTTGGTTTCCGTTATGGAATTAATTCTGTAGTTGCTGTGCGTGGAAGTTGGGCGGGGGCGCAACGTAATCCTGGTTTAGATCAATTATATGTTTTTGACACTGTTCATAATTGGAAACCAAACCCAAATTTAAAACCCGAAACTGGTTCTACTTGGACTGCGGGAGTGGATTTTAATTTATCTAGTAATTTGCTGGCGCAGTTGACTTATTTTGGTAGTAGTTTAGATAATCGCTTGGGAATTATTGCTGGTAGATGGGAAAATGTGGGTTTGGTAGATACTAATGGTTTAGAAGCTGCTTTGCAATTAAAATTAGCTCGTGATTGGTCTACTTTTATCAACTACACTTATACAGATGCCGAAATTAAAACGGGAACGGAAAAAGGATTACAATTAGGTTTGATTCCTTATTCTTTGCTGCAAGCTGGTGTTGGTTATCAAAAGAATGGATGGCAAGCTAATTTGTATCTGACTTATAATAGTGGTACTCGTCGCGCTTTGTTTACTAATACTGCTGCTGGTGAAAAAAATACAGATTTTTCACCTTCTTTTGTAAATTTAGATTTGAGTGGTCGTATTCCTGTGAGTCAAAATTTAGGATTGACTTTTTACTTGGAAAATTTGTTCGGTGAACAATATGAAAAGGTGAATCGTATCTATAGTCCTGGTTTTACTTTTCGTTTGGGGTTAACTTCTAGTATATAGTTGATTTTTAGATTCCCCCAACCCCCCTTAAAAAGGGGGGACTAAATTCTTTAAAGTCCCCCTTTTCAATGAGGTTTTAGGGGGATCTGAAAATATTTGATACATCATGAGAGACTTTTCAAACATCCTCTAAGAAGCTACCAGTTGATGTAACTCTTCTGGTGTTAAGTGAGAGTGTACAACTTTTCCATCACGAAACCAAACAATGCGATTGGTTTGACTAGCAACTTCCGTTTCATGAGTCACCATCACAACTGTAATTCCCGTGCTATTTAATTCACCAAAAATATCTAAAACTTCTTGAGTTGTGCGAGAGTCTAAAGCACCGGTAGGTTCATCTGCTAAGAGTACAACAGGACGGTTGACAATTGCACGAGCGATCGCTACTCTTTGTTGTTGTCCTCCTGATAACTGAGTAGGTTTATTATTTAAACGTTTTTCTAACCCTACTTTTATTAATGCTTCCGCAGCACGTTCTTTTCTTTCACTGGGTTTTACCCCAGCATAAACCATTGGTAACATCACATTTTCTAAAGCTGTAAGTTGGGGTAATAAATGAAATTGTTGAAATACAAAACCCAGCTTTTTATTTCTAATGTGTGCTAAGTCCTGATCATTCATTTGGGCAACATTGACATTATCTAAATAATAATTACCAGAACTAGGACGATCTAAACAACCGACAATATTCATCGCTGTAGATTTTCCCGACCCAGAAGGACCCATAATGGCACAATATTCACCTTCATGAATAGATAAGTTGATATCATTTAATGCTTGTACTTCTGTTTCCCCCATTCCGTAGACTTTAAATATATTTTCTAAACGGATAATTTCTGATTTTGGTTCAGAGTTAGGAGAAAGAGAATCATGAATAGTGAGAGTGTTAGACATAGAGATTTAATTTTCTAATGATTAGTTTACAAAAGTAGTTTTTTGTAATTACAATATTATAATAGACCTCTTGCAGAATTCATTGATAATTTGTAAATCCTTAAATCCTGGAAATCTTGATTCAGACATTTTCAATTACTCACGCACTCCTCAACGCCACAATAGGATCAAGTTGTGCAGCACGACGCGCAGGAACAACCCCAAAAAATAAACCAATACCCCCAGAAATACCCACTGCCATAGTAATAGAAACAAAAGAAATACTTGCTTCTAAAGGACTTACAGCAGCGACTAACATTATACCCCCAACTCCCACAGCAGTACCAACTACACCACCAATGACAGAAACAATAACTGCTTCAATCATGAACTGAAGTAAAATATCTTGTTGGGTAGCACCTATCGCCTTTCTTAAACCAATTTCTTGGGTACGTTCAGTTACAGAAACCAACATAATATTCATAATTCCAATACCACCAACAAATAAGGAAATAGCCGCAATTCCTGTTAACATAATTGTCAAAGCACCGGAAATTTGACCGACTGTTTCTAAAGCATCTTTTTGGGTACGAATAGTAAAGTCATTTTCCCCCACTAATTTATGTCTTTGTCGCAGTAAATTAGTAATTTGAAATTCTGCTGCATCCACACTATCAGCATCTTTAGCAGAAGCAACAATATAAGTTACTTCTAAACCATAAGGTGAGGTTTTACCCACTAAACGATTTGCTGCTGTCATAATGGGAACTAATGCAGAATCATCATAATTTACACCCAAATTTGAACCTTTTTCTGTTAAAACACCAATTACTTGAAAGCTGGTATTTTTGATTCTAATTGGTTGACTAATAGGATTTTTATCACCAAAAAGTTTTTCTTTTAATTTCGCACCTAAAACCACAACTTGGTTACTGCGCTTCATATCTATGTCGGTGAAAAATCTTCCTGTTGCTACTTCAAAATCACGTACTTTCAAAAAACTAGGAGTTGTACCAATAATATTCACATTGGTATTTCTGTTTTTATAAGTAACAACCTGTCTACTATTTAATTCTGCTGTTGTTTCTGCTATGGTCGGTACTTGAGTATCAATTGCATTCGCATCTTCTAAAACTAAAGTTCTCACAACATCCCTAGAAACTCGCTGAACTTCTTCATTACCAGGAATCACAAATACAACATTTTGACCCAAGGAATTTAATTGGTCAGATACAAATTTTTGTCCACCTTCACCAATACCAATCATCGCAATTACTGAGCTATTGCCAATAATAATCCCCAGCATTGTTAAAACACTTCTCAGTTTATTAGATATCAGGGTTTTACCTGCCATTTGTACACTTTCTAGAAAATTCATAAGACGTTTGATTTTGGATTTTAGATTTTGGATTTTCAGAATTATTCTTCTTTCTCTATTTAACTCCTAACTCCTGTAAGGGCGAAGCATTCGGGCGATAAATTATCAATTTTTATCACAGGTTATTTTCCGAATGCTTCGCCCCTACGACTCCTAACTCCTGTCACCTATTTTTTCTCTTTTTTAATCTTGTAATCTTTTGGAGGATTAATAAATATTAAATCACCTGTTTTTACACCCTCTAAAACTTGAGTTTCATTTTTAATTTGTGTACCAATAGTAATTTCTCGAAACTGGGGTTTATTATTTTCATCTGGTACTAATACCCCTGTTTTGCCATTTTCCGTGAGAATAGCGACAGTGGGTATAGTTAAAGCGTCATTAATGCGATCGCCCAAAAATGTCACATCCACATTTAAACCAGAACGCAATTTATCCACACCACTATCAATATTTATCCGCACCTGAAATGATGTTACACCTTGTTCTACAACTGCTTCAGGAGCAATTAAACGTACACTCCCTTTAAACACCTGATCAGGATAAGCATCAGCGACAATTTCTACTTCTTGTCCTTGTTTAATTCTCCCAATATCAGTTTCAGGAACATTCGCCAAAATTTCTAAACCTCTAGCTAAAGCAATAATTGAAGTGGAAGTAGCAGAAGCATTACTAGAAGCAGAAATAGCAGGACTAACATAACCTCCTAATGTGGCATATCTTTGGGTAACAATTCCAGAAAAGGGAGCGCGGATAATTGTATCTTCTAACTGTACTTGTTGCTGTCTTAATTGAGCATTGGCAGCTGTTACAGCTGCTCTCAAACGAGCAATTTCTTCAGGACGACTACCATTTTCTAACTTTCGCAATGCTTCCCTTTCTTGGGTAACAACTGCTTGTTGTCTTTTGATATCTTCATCACGGTTTCCAGCTTTTTGCAAAGATAATCGCTTTTTTGCTTCTTCTAAACTGGCTTTTGCTCTTCTATCTTCAGTAATGTACTGGTCTAAAGTATCTTGAGAAATAGCACCTTCTTTAGCTAAAGCTTGGTAACGCTTTACCCTGGATTGAGTTAGTTCTACCTGAGCGTTAGCAGCATCTACAGCCGCCCTAGCTTGATCAATTTCCTGCGAACGATTACCAGCACGAATTACAGCTAGTTGAGCTTGCGCTTGTGCTAACCTCGCTTTTGCTTGGGCAATTTCTTCAGGACGACTCCCTGCTTCGCTTTCTGCTAGTTGTGCCTTGGCCTGTTCTAAGTTAGCTTGATACTGAAGTATCCGCATCTTGATTTCGGAATTATCCATGCGGGCTATAATTTGCCCCTTTTGGACTGTTTCTCCCTGTTCAACGTTTAATTCTGCTAATAATCCCGGACTTTTCGGGCTAATATTCACGCTTTGTACTGGTTGCACTTTCCCACTCGCTGTAATTCTCACTGTGACGCTTTTTGCTTCCACGGGAACAGTGAGTTGAGAAATGTCTTGTTTGCTGTTTTCCCGGTTTACTACTTTTAGGACTGTTGTTGTCCCCACAACGAAAACACCAGCAGCGACTAAACCCATCAGCCAGCGTAATGGATACTTAACTTTTTTGCCTATCAGTGGAATTTCTGTGTAGCTAGTCATATTATTATTTGCCTTCTTATTTGTCTAAAATTTCGTAAATTACCCAATTTATCAAGTTTTGATCTCAATACTAAACAATCTTTTGCTATTAACTGACAAATAACTAAGATGAATAGATGTAAGTTCTTATTTATACTAAAAGTTTAGAGAATGGTGCGCCCTCACATCATAGGGTGAATTTTACTGGTGTTGAGGAAAGACGAAACGTGGGTGTAATCACTAATCACCAATCTCAAACCACAACAATAAAATGTAAGTAATCACTTATTAATTGATAATTGACAGTTGATAATTGACAATTGTTTCATTCAAGGTTTAACACCTCCTCTTTACAGGGTAAAAAAGCCAAAAATTCCGCTTTTTCAAGACTCTGACTTTCAGGGAAAGGTAATTGTCAATTGTTCATTGTTAATTGTCCATTGTTGAATAATTGCCCAAATTAATTGGCTAAAAATATTACACTCACTTGTGCAATTAATATTGAGATTAAGTAGGTGAAATTCCCTGCCAAACTATCTCTATGAGATTCTGGACAAATAAGAGTTCATTTGTAGGTCGTTCTCCTGTGGGGTGTATATGCTCTAAGAAAACATAATTCATCAGTGATCCTAACAATATCATAGCAATAGTTTGGGGATCGCAGGGGCGCAGTCTTCCTTGTGCTATTTCCCTTTCTAGAAAATTGGTAAATGTTTTCAAATCTCGGCTAGGTCTAGAATCTGCGCGATTGAACATTTCTGGGATTAAATTACCACGCGATCGCAACATCATCAAACGTGGCATTACTTGACGATTAAATTCTAGAATCTCTAGACTCAAATCTATAAGATTTTGTTTCAGATTTCCTTTTCCCACCAAAGCGTCAAGTTTCTTTCCCCAAGGTGATTTTTCAGGAATACCCATTGATGCAAAGAAAAGTTCTTCTTTAGTGGAAAAGCGTTTGAAAATAGACGCTTCTGAAATTCCAGCTTTTTGAGCAATTTCCAAGGTTGAAGCCCCAAAACCTTGCTCAAGAAATATTTCACGGGCTGCATCTAATATTTGCTCATTGGTAATTTTTGGTGTCCGTGGCATAAATAAGTATGTTATTACTTATTAATATAACAAATTTTCACAATTAATGTCAATTGGGAATTGGGTTATTCATCCAATCACCAATCACCAATCACCAATCACCAATCACCAATCACCAATCACCAATCACCAATCACCAATCACCACTATTCTGTAAAATTTACCTGTCGTCTACAGTGGAAATCGTCTAAGCTAACGGTAAAGATAAATTGATTTGTGGCTAAGAGGCGGTAGTGTGCCAAAACACCTTAATTTTATTTCTTTTCTAATTGTCTGTGGTTTATGGAATCTGCCCCAAGCAGTTCACGCACAGGCGCTAATACCTCATACAGTAGAGATTGATACAGCTAAGTTAGAGAAGCAGGGTTTGAGCTTGGCTCAAGAAGCTGCTCAATTAGCTCAGTTTCAGCAAATTGATATGGCCTTGCCAAGAGCGAGGCTGGCGACTCAACTAGCTCCTAAAAATGATAAAGTATGGTTCCTGTTAGGTGGATTACATCTGCAAACAAAAGAGTTTGATGCAGCGATCGCAGCTTTGAAAAAGGCACAAACTCTCAATCCCAAAAATGCGGATGTTCTTTTTGCTATAGGTTCAGCTAATTTTCAGAAAGAAAATTATCAAGCTTCAGCCAACTATTATCAAGCTGGGTTGAAGTTACAACCCAATGATCCAGAAGGGTTGTTTGATCTGGGTAATGCTTATTATATGCTCGGTCGTTTACCAGAGGCGATCGCCAAATTTAATGAATCTGTATCCCAGGATAAAAAATTCTGGCCAGCAGTTAACAACATTGGCTTAATTAAATACGAACAAGGGGATGTTGAAGGCGCAATAAAGAAATGGCAAGAGGCAATTGCTATTGACAAAAAAGCAGCAGAACCTTTATTAGCACTAGCAGTAGCACTGTATACTAAAGGCGATAGCCAACAAGGTTTAGCAATAGGGCAAGAAGCACTCCGCATAGACCAACGCTATGCAGAATTAGACTTTCTTAAACAAAACCTTTGGGGTACACGCCTGTTACTAGATGCCAAAAAGTTCTTGGATTTACCTCAAATGCAATCAGCCCTATATCCACAGGAAGATGTAATCATCCCCGATCCACCGACTGCACAGTAGATTCTTTCCCAAAATACAAATATTGCCAAATCTTGATGGGTGAACGTTGCTAATATCAGTTATCAATACTCAAAGCTAGTTTTTGGGGAGAAGTTCCATGATTTGCTCAACAAATTGCTGATGGTCAACAACTGGTTTTGAGATGTAGCCATCAGCACCACTTTGTTTAAGAAAGTTCTCGCGGTCGCCTTCCATAGCGTGTGCAGTCACTAAAATCACAGGTAAATTTGCGGTTTGTGGGTCAGATTTTAACATTTGTGTAATTTTGATACCATCAACAGACTTGCCTTGATAAATACTACGTGACAGAGAAACATCCATTAAAATCAAATCAGCTTCCCCAGCTTGGGCAATTTTTATTACTTCTTCCACATCTTCCGTGTGTTTTACCCCCAAGCCACCACGTTTGGTCAAAATCTTGGAAAAAACACGAGCATTAATCAGATCATCTTCGACAATCAAAACTGTTTTCATGAGAATTTAAGAATTTAAATTAGGGTGAATATGGGAGGATTACAAGCAATATTGGATTTCTGCTTTGGGATTTTCGATGGGAAAGTGTTGATGGTTAAGGTGTTTCCACAATTTGAAACAGTATAACCGCTACCAATTTGGTATAAGACGTTATGCAGCAAATAATATTTGCCACCCGTTTAATAATCAATGTGTATCCCCAACATCAAGGATAATACTACGGTTTTTTATCCTCTGAGAATCAAGATTGTGTGAGGAATGCTATTTCATTGGTAATGCTGTGGTTGTTACAGTGGTAAGTTACAGCGATTTTTGTATAGTTAGAATTCAGGGAAAAAACTCATGGCACAACAGTTAAACCTTCTCTCCACGGGACAGGTAATTCCAACACCCCTGCACACCGAGATGCAACGGTCTTATCTAGAATATGCCATGAGTGTGATAGTTGGGCGAGCATTACCGGACGTGCGTGATGGCTTAAAGCCTGTGCATCGGCGGATTTTGTATGCCATGCACGAACTCGGTTTAACACCAGATAGACCTTATCGCAAATGCGCTCGCGTAGTTGGTGACGTATTAGGTAAATACCATCCCCACGGGGATCAAGCTGTTTATGATGCTTTGGTCAGGTTAGTACAAGATTTTTCCAGCCGTTACCCCTTACTAGCCGGACATGGTAATTTTGGCAGTGTGGATAATGACCCACCAGCAGCAATGCGTTATACAGAGACGCGCCTTGCACCAGTGAGTCATGAAGGAATGCTGGCAGAAATTGGCGAAGAAACTGTAGAATTTATCGGAAATTTCGATAATTCACAACAAGAACCCACAGTATTACCTGCTCAGTTACCATTTCTCTTACTTAATGGCTGTGCTGGTATTGCTGTGGGAATGGCTACAAATATTCCACCCCATAATTTAGGGGAAATAGTCGATGGTTTAATAGCTTTAATTGATAATCCAGATTTAAAGGATGAGAAGTTATTTGAGCTAATTCCTGGACCTGACTTTCCTACAGGTGGGGAAATTGTTGGTAACTCAGGCATTCGAGAAGCATACACTACCGGTAAAGGTGGGATCGTTCTCCGGGGTGTAGCTACCCTAGAAGAAGTTATGCCAACTAGGGGAAGTAAGCGCCGGACAGCGATTATCGTCACAGAATTACCGTATCAAGTGAATAAAGCCGGCTGGATTGAAAAAGTCGCTGATTTGGTCAATCAAGGTCGTTTACACGGCATTTCTGATTTGCGAGATGAGAGCGATCGTGAAGGAATGCGAGTAGTCATTGAACTCAAACGCGATACCAACCCCCAGGATGTCCTCCAACATCTCTACCACCAAACAGCCCTACAAACTACCTTTGGCGCAATTCTTTTGGCTTTGGTGGATGGACAACCCCGCCAGTTAAGCTTGCGGCAAATGTTACAGGAATTTCTCAATTTCCGAGAACATACCCTTAATCGTCGCTACAGTTATGAGTTAGGTAAAGCAGAAAATCGTTTAAATATCGTCACTGGTTTATTAACAGCTTTATCTAACTTAGATGAAGTAATTGCTATTTTAAGGCAAGCTACCGATGGTAGTACAGCCAAAATGACTCTTTGTAGCCAATTAGATTTGAGTGAAGTACAAGCGGATGCCATTTTAGCCATGCCATTACGCCGTCTCACCAGTTTAGAACAACAAAATTTACAGCAAGAATTTAGTGACCTCAACGCGCAAATTACCTCATTGCGGAGATTACTGGAAGACCGACGGGAATTACTGAAGTCTTTGAAAAAGGATTTGCGAACTCTCAAACGCAAATATGAAGATGCTAGAAGAACTAAAATTTCTTCCATCAGCGATATCCCAGTTAAACAAGAAAAGGGCAAAACAGAAACAGAGGAAAATTCCAAATCTGAACAACCCTCAGAAGAAGCTATTTTAGAATTTACTCAACGCGGTTATGTACGTCGTCTTTCTCCTCATGGGAAGAAGCCAAAAACTGAAAACAGTTTGCATGAAAATGACTTCATTATTCAAACAGCGGTAACTGATACCAATCAAGATTTGCTCATCCTCAATACTGGGGGCAAAGTTTACCCTGTGAAGGTGGGAGATATTCCCGCCACAACTGGACGTTCTCCACGGGGAACACCATTAATTACCATGCTTACCAGTACGGCTCAAGCCAATGTAGAAGGTATTGTTAGCCGCTTTGTGCTGCCAGAAGATCCTGAAATTAATCAAATTGTACTGCTGACAAAACAAGGGCGCATTAAGCGTCTGGCTTTGGAGGAATTTGCTAATCTCAGTCGGCGCGGAATTACGATTTTAAAACTCAAAGATAATGATGAATTGTCTTTTACTGAGTTTACCACCACAGGTCAACATCTGATTTTAGCTAGTTCTGGCGGCCGCTTGTTGCGATTTGCCGTTAATGATGAACAGTTACCTCTTATGGGACGTGCGGCAATGGGTTTACAAGCTTTTCGCTTGGTAAAAAATCAGCAAATGGTCGGCTGTGCGAATGTTGGTAAAGATGATCAGTTATTGCTGGTTACTCAAGAAGGATACGCCAAGCGAATACCCGCCAGCAATTTAAGAGCAGCTAATCGTGGTGATTTAGGTCTACAAATCCTCAAGTTTCATAACAAAACTGATCATTTGGCGGGAATGGTACGTGCTATCTCTGGTACAGAGGTGGTAATAGTTACTAACAAGGAGCGAGTGGTCAGAATACCTGTGGACTCTGTGCCGATGCTAGATAGAGATGCTAAGGGTGAAAGTGTTTTACAAGTCAACCGAGATGAGGTAATTATCAGCGTTTTTGAGGTGCGATCATAAATTTAGAAGTTTAGCTTGGAAGTTCAGGGTGACAACATTCTTGTCACCTGTTGGCTAATCAATTTATAAGATTTGTTAAATTATGTTCACAAATCTCTACACAAACATAAATCAATATTGCATTTCTGAAAAAAATTGTTATATTAGTTTACATAAGGCAATAAAGCTTAGTAAATATAGTTTGGAGTGCGAACCATGACTAATGCAACAAAAACTATTACTTCTGTACCTGAAGATCGCAATGCTTGGCGTTGGGGCTTTACTCCCCAAGCTGAAATTTGGAATGGTCGCTTGGCAATGATTGGCTTTTTAGCAGCAACTTTAATTGAGTTGTTCTCTGGCCAAGGCTTCCTGCACTTCTGGGGTATTCTGTAAATTTTGAAATGCAAATTTTTCTGTAAACTAAAAAACCTGGTAGTTAATTACAACCACCAGGTTTTTCAGTTTTTAGGAGTCAGAAGGCAGGAGTTCAAGGAGTCAGAAGTTCAAGGAGTCAGGAGAAAGATAAATATTTCCTGTTTCTTGTTTTCACAGTCACCAGTCACCAGTCACCAGTCCCCAGTCCCCAGTCCCCTTACCGAATATACTCCTTGAGGACGCTGTTACGATTGGGGTGACGTAACTTGCGGAGTGCTTTGGCCTCTATTTGGCGGATGCGTTCACGGGTAACGTTGAAAATCTGTCCGATTTCTTCCAAGGTTTTCATGCGACCATCATCTAAGCCGTAGCGTAATCTCAACACATCTCTTTCACGAGGACTGAGACTATCGAGGACTTTTTCTAGGTCTTCACGGAGTAAGTTCTTAGAAACTTGATCTTCTGGTGTTTCGCCATCAGATTCAATAAAATCGCCTAAACGGGAATCTTCTTCTTTACCAATGGGTGTTTCTAATGAAATGGGCAACTGGGCTGACTTAGCAATAAACCGCAGTTTCTCAATAGTCATTTCCATGCGAGTCGCAATTTCTTCTTCCGTAGGTTTGCGACCCATTTCTTGAGATAATAGCTTGGTAGTTTTCTTGATCCGTGATATAGTTTCGTAGAGGTGAACTGGTAGACGAATAGTACGAGATTGATCAGCGATCGCTCTTGTAATTGCTTGTCTAATCCACCATGTAGCGTAGGTAGAAAACTTATAACCTTTCTCATGGTCAAATTTTTCTGCTGCCCGAATCAAACCCAGGCTACCTTCTTGAATTAAGTCTTGGAAGGATAAGCCACGATTCATATATTTTTTAGCAATAGAAACCACAAGCCGCAGATTCGATTGCACCATTTTATCTTTCGCCCGACGGCCTACGTGCAGACGATAACGGAAAGTTGGTAATGGCAGTTGTACCGCTTCTGCCCATTCCTTAAATTCGGGTTCTCGTTCTAACTGTTCGTACAGATGATCCCTTACTCTTTCTAATTCCAGTAAATCAGCGATTTTCCGCGCCAGTTCAATTTCTTCGTCTGCGCGTAATAAACGAATCCGACCGATTTCTTGCAGGTAAAGGCGAATCGAGTCTTCGGTAAAGTGTTTTTTCTTGCTTTGTGTCCGACGACGCGATTTAGCGGCTTTTCCAGACTTTGCGTCGTCCTCATCAGTCTGAGGCTCTAAAAAATCATCAATATCGCCGTCATCAACTAGCAGTAAGTCCTCTTCATCCTCGATTAATAAGAGTTCTTCTTCGATATCAGGCGTATTTATTTCTAGGTCAGGCCGATAATCAATATCGAGTACGTTGTTAGCCTGGTTCATGCCGCGTTCCTCATGCTCCTTGCAGAATCAATTACTCAAAATGTGGTTACTGCTCTTGTGATCGAGCTTTTTTTCACCGAAATATAGGCTTTTGGCTAATTTGCCTATGATCTTTCCCATTTCCTCTCAATGGAGGCGCAGTTGTTTACTTTAATGGCAAAAAATCACTTTTATGTGAGTTGCTCTGAAAAAGTAAAACTAATCGCTGTTGCCGTTATACAGAACTTCTGATTCACTGGTCTATAACCAGATACACCTTAATCAAGAAATTAACCACTTCAGACATAATGGATATGACTGCGGGCAGATTTACCTGTTAAGACTGTTCTGATTGTAGCCTGTTTCACAGAAATTGTAATCTTTTTGTGTGTTAATAACGAACTCATTTACCAAGATGAAGCCACTTTTATCAAAAAGACATTAAAAACGGTAGTCACACCATTAAATCTTGTTGGAAACTTTTTGAATTTGCAGTGGCATTCTCATTAGATTAAAAGGTAGGCGCACTTGCTATGGGGAGATTTTCAACCCCAAGTAAAACAATAGTTTTCTGAGTTTCCTGGCAACAGCACATTGGAGGTTCACTCAAGTTAGCAGTTATTGATGCACCCCCATGTTTACCATTCCTTCATAAATTACTTATTTGAGATAGCAAAACTAGGCTAACCGCTGAGTATATAGGGCAATAGTGTAACAGTGGTGGTGCTTGTTTCCAGACACCAAGCCTTGTATATGCTATGTTCATAACCTGAACTAAGGAGTTAAGGTTTTGGGAGAATAAGCCGATTGACAGATGAATTTAGAGTTTTCTCTTTTCGGCCTTATTAACACATTAGCGCAATGTGAAGATTTCAACCCTATGCAGCTTGACAAACTGTTCCTATTGTATACAAAGATATTTTAATCAGTCGAGAAATAATTTTTCATTGGATATGCTAAACAATTTACCTACTTATGAAAAAAGTGCATAGGATACATAATACAAATCGCCAGCTTTCAGCTATCAGTAAGTGGCGACGCTATGCTGCCTTCGGAGCTTTCGCTGTCTTCGATACGCTAAAAGCAAATCTATATTCTTTACCATAGCGGTATATGACAATATTGGCAAATATATTGTTAGTAGTTTCATCGGTCAAAGGTATATATTAGCACCTTAGTATTTTAAATGACTGCTATTTTTATTTGCCAAGCAGGGTATTTTTACTTGTTTTATAAGTATTTTATAAGTATACTACATTTATTTTCCAAAACTTGCTTCATTATAAGAAAATCGAGTGAGCCAAAACCAAGCCCGATAAAGTATCGGAACTTGGTGGAGATACTTGATCGTACTTGATGCGGTGGATGTAGGCGAACGGCTTGTTAAATACTAGTATTTTAACACAGCTATTAGTAATTAATCTCACCCATACATCCATTGGATGTAGGGCGAGTTCTATAACTAGATTCAAGATAACAAATTAGATATCTAGATCTGTGAGGTTTAGTTTAGAACCATAGGTTTCAATAAACTCCCGTCTGGGTGCAACGCGATCGCCCATTAAAATGGTAAATATTCGATCTGCTTCCGCTGCGTCTTCTATCTCTACTTGTTTTAGTGTCCTGGTTTCTGGGTTCATGGTTGTTGTCCACAGTTGTTCGGGCATCATTTCCCCTAAACCTTTAAAACGCTGGATGGTATAGTTAGCGTTAGCTGGTAAGGTGGCAATGTGTTGTTGTAATTCGCGATCGCTATAACAATACTGGTAGTTTTTGCCCCGTTCTACTTTATATAGTGGTGGACAAGCAATATAGATGAAACCTTGCTCAATGAGCGATCGCTGATAACGATAGAAGAATGTTAACAACAAAGTTCGGATGTGCGCCCCATCTACGTCAGCATCAGTCATAATTACCACACGATGATAGCGTAATTGTGAGGCATCAAATTCTTCACCTTTAACGCCTAAACCCAATGCTGTAATTAAAGATTGAACTTCGTTGTTTTTGTAGATTTTTGCGTCGTCGGTTTTTTCAATGTTGAGAATTTTACCACGTAGGGGCAGGATAGCTTGAGTTCGGCGATCGCGTCCTTGTTTCGCGCTTCCACCCGCTGAATCACCTTCCACGATGAATATCTCCGATTCAGAGGGGTCACGAGAGCTACAATCTGCTAATTTACCGGGTAAAGGGGATGATTCCAGTACAGACTTTCTTCTAACTAACTCTCTTGCGTGACGTGCTGCTTCTGCGGCTTTAAAAGCTTGAATAGCCTTATCTAGAATAGAATCAGCGACAGTAGGATGAAATTCTAGGTATTCAGTCAGGACTTCTCCTACGAAAGAATCAACAATACCCCGGACTTCCGTATTACCAAGTTTAGTTTTAGTTTGTCCTTCAAACTCAGGATCAGGGACTTTAACGGAAATAACTGCGGTTAAACCTTCGCGGACGTGTTCACCACTGAGATTAGATTCATTTTCTTTAATTTTATTCCGCTTGCGGGCGATCGCATTTAAAGTTCTAGTCAGAACAGTTTTTAAACCTTCTAAATGAGTACCGCCGTCAATAGTACGGATATTATTAGCAAAACCTAAGACATTATCAGTATAAGCATCAGTACACCATTGTAAGGCAACTTCCACCTGAACATTATTCCTTTCCCCTTGCACATAAATAATTTCTTCGTGTAAAGGTTGTTTTTCCCGGTTCATGTAGGCGACGTATTCTTTAATACCGCCTTTGTATTCATAAGTTTCTACCTTGGGTGCATCACTTTTGATAACTTCTAAACGATGATCTGTAAAGGTAATTTTTACACCTGCGTTGAGATAGGCTAACTCCCGCAGACGACCTGCTAAAGTGATATAATCAAATTCAGTACCAGTAGTAAAAATTTGCTCATCTGGTTTAAAAGTAACAGAAGTACCGGTCTGGGGTTCTTTATGTGGTTTTGCTTGCAGATCAGTAACAGGTATACCCCTTTCATAGCGTTGGTTGTGTACCTTGTGATCACGCCAAACAGTTACTTCTACAAACTCAGAAAGGGCGTTAACAACAGAAATACCCACACCGTGTAAACCACCAGATACTTTGTAGCCACCGCCACCAAACTTACCACCAGCATGAAGAACAGTTAACACCGTTTCCAAAGCTGATTTTCCAGTTTTCGGGTGAATATCCGTAGGAATACCCCGACCATCATCTGTAACTGTAACAGAACCATCAGCATTGATATCTACTTCAACATGAGTACAATAACCAGCCAAAGCTTCATCAACAGAGTTGTCCACTACCTCGTAAACTAAATGATGTAGTCCTCGCGGCCCTGTAGAACCAATGTACATCCCTGGTCGTTTACGGACGGCTTCCAGACCTTCCAGAACTTGAATCTGATCGGCACTGTAACTGCTCGTCATGAAAATTCTCCTGATAAAAAGGGGTTTAATTCGCCAAAAGGCTAAAAAAGTAAAATCACCCCAAAATTATAACACAAAAGCCTTAATGCCGTCTCTAGAGCAATTTAATAGCAAATTTATATAGGGGGTGGAATAGGCTGGGGACTGGGGACTAGTGATTGGGGACTGATGAAGATTAATATAACCCAATGACTAATAACTAATTACTAATGACTAAATTAATTGTGATTTGTGGTGCGACAGCGACAGGAAAATCTGGATTAGCGTTAAGTTTAGCAGAAAGATTAGGTTCTGTCATTCTCAGTGCTGACTCCCGTCAAGTATACCGCGAGTTTGATATTGGAACCGCTAAACCAACGCGGAAAGAACAGAAATTAATCCCCCATTATTTGATTGATATCTGTGAACCGACTGAAACAATGACAGTAGCAGATTATCAGGAACAAACACAACAGTTAATAGATAATTTGGGAGTTTCTCCATTATTGTTGGTAGGTGGGACAGGTTTATATATACGTGCTATAGTGCAGGGAATGAAAATTCCCAGAGTTTCACCACAACCAGAATTGCGATCGCAACTAGAATCATTAGGTCAACATCAACTTTACCAGATGTTAAAACAAGTTGATCCTATAGCAGTGCAAAAAATTCATGCTAACGATTTAGTGCGGACATTAAGAGCATTAGAAGTATATTATGTCACGGGTTGTCCCATGTCTGAACAACAGGGAGAAAACCCCCCAAATTATCCAATTTTACAAATTTATTTAGATTGTGAACCAGAAATTTTAGATGTGAGGATTCGCCAACGTACTGAACAAATGATAGCAGATGGTTTAGTGGCAGAAGTTAAAGATTTATGTCAAAAATATGGTGTTGATTTGCCATTATTGAATACTTTAGGTTATCAAGAAATCAAACAATATTTAGCAGGAGAAATTAATTTAGAGGAAGCAACAGATTTAATAGCTTTGCACACACGACAATTTGCCAAACGTCAACGCACTTGGTTTAGACAAACTTCTAATTTGGAATATTTTAATGTTGCGGATTCTGATTTATTAGAAAAAGTTTGGCAGAGAGTAAATGAATTTATAGATGAATCATAATTATCAGGAATTAATGGTATGGATATATCTGAAAAAATCATGTTTTTGATAGGGGGATTATTCTTTGTATTGATAGGTATTTGTTTACTGACTTTATCATTAGAGGATTTGAAATTATTTGTAAACTCTAAACAAAAGAGAATAGGAAGTATCAATCCTGGAGAAAAAGTATTTATCAGTGGTTACGTAGATGATCATCCAAAATTATATAGTCCAGTCACTCAAAAAAAATGTGCAGCGTGGGAAGTTTGTGTTTATAGCGATAATGGTAAAAATAAAAATATATTACTATATTCATCTTCTAATGAAAACATAACAATTACAGATGAAATTGATAGTATAAGTGTAAATATTGTTCTAAATACCCCATTTAATATAATTGAAAATATCCCGGTTAAATCAGTGTTACAAATCTCCCAAAAACATACTTTTAGAGATCATCAAAATACATTCTCTAAATTTAGATATCAGCGAAGTTATGATTTTTTAGAAGAATATAATTTTAAAAAAGTAAATTTGATAGGTTTAGGTCGTCAACTAACAATAGAGGAAAAAAAACTGCTTGCTGGAGATAAAATATTTGCTTTGGGGGAAGTCATCGTAGATGGAAATCAGAAAGTATTAAAAGCTAAGTTAGCATCAGATAGTTTGTTTTCACAAATATCTATGATAATCTTCTTGTTAGGCATGGGTTTAATATTGTTGATTGTGGGTTTGGGAATGTGTCAACAGGTTTTTCTTTATTAGGTTTATGGAAACATTACTCCAGTTTTTATTCTGGATAGTAACAATATTGAAATCCTTAAATCCTCAACATCCTGATTCTGACAAAAATCCTAAAAAACCGAAATTCAAATAAACAAACTAGGAGAAACCTTAAAATATTCTCCCAAAGCTTTAGCTTGTGCTTTACTAATGGAACGTTTACCATTAACCATTTCCGAAACCACACCACTACTAGAACCGAGAATACGCACTAAGTCAGCTTGACGAAGGCCACTAGATTCCATGATGTGTTGTAAAATTTCATGAGGTGTAGATTTATCCATTGGATAATTTTCTTCCTCATAATCTTCAATTAATTTCACAAGCAATTTATCTAATTTTTGCTCTTCTGGAGTCAGATTTTTCTTAAAAGTTAGAAATTCAGCAACTTTTAAAAGACGTTCATACTCTTCCTCAGTTTCAATTACTTGAGGAGCGACCTCTGCTAGTAATTGACTATAGGTTTTATTATCAAAAGTAATCATCATTTTTCCATTTCTCTTTACTATATTCAGCGTGAGTTAGCAAGTATTTGTAGAAAACCTTTTGTGTTGCATAATTAATCCCGACAATTAAACGGTAATCATTACCTTTGATATTGAAAACAGTGAAATTACCAACTGCTTCAGCATCACGGTAAATTTTACGCACATCCTCTAAATTTTGCCATTCTGCTTTTTTAACAGTTGCATACCATCTATCAATTTGTTTTTTGATATCTGGATATTTTGCTGAATCTTTACGGAGCTTGAGAATTGAAATAAGGTTCATGTAAAAAGCCTCTTGTTTTATACTTTATATCAGTCATAGATATGCCTCTTCGTTTTGTTTGAGTTTGAAAGATTATGGATGGATATGGGTGGTTATAAGTGGATTTGAAAATGTTGAGTGGCAATACGGTTCTTTTCTTTCAACCAAAAATGGAAATTTTTGGAATGATAATGAAATATTGATTCTCGCTTTCTTTTATTTGAAAGGAATTTCAATTATCAATTTTATTGAAGCCGTTGTATATATACTCTCATTTTGAGAGAAACCTGTCAAGAGTCAATCAGGACTCATGAAAAATCCCTCAAAAACCCTCTTCCCTTCGCTTCCTCAGCGCCTCTGCGGTTCATTCCTCCAAAACCCTTGACACCCAACGACAATCAAGGTATAATACACATCAAATAGAAGGGGAGTAGCTGCTGGCAAAAGCCAGTGCATCTGAATCAACATACTGGTGATGAGCCTGGTTCAGATGGCGAATAAAAAAGTATTTGAAAGCGAGACCTTCACTGAGTTCACACAAAAACAGTGTGTGAGCTTCAGTGAGGTCATAAAAACTCTCATTAGAAGCTCCACACAGGTAAAAAATCCTACAGGAGCAACAGAGAGTGTTAACAGCCTTC
The DNA here is from genome assembly GCF_028329225.1 of Sphaerospermopsis kisseleviana CS-549. Lineage (NCBI taxonomy): Bacteria > Bacillati > Cyanobacteriota > Cyanophyceae > Nostocales > Aphanizomenonaceae > Sphaerospermopsis > Sphaerospermopsis kisseleviana. Next base: position 23,839 of record NZ_JAQMTI010000188.1, read on the forward strand.
ACCGCAGGTTTATTATTAATTACCATATCCGAACTAGGTGATAAAACCTTTTTTATCGCCGTCATTCTCTCTATGCAGCACTCCAGAAAAATAGTGTTTGCAGGGGTAACAGCAGCCTTAGCAGCAATGACAGTATTATCAGTGATATTTGGGCAAATACTGTCAGTATTAACACAAGGTTCAAAAATATATGTACACTATGCAGAAATAGTATTATTTATCGCTTTTGGCTTAAAACTGCTTTACGATGCTTGGAAAATGCCAGCTAAAGCCGATGAAGAAGTGATGGACGAGGCAAAAGAAGCAGTAGAAAAGGCGGAGTTAGACAGTAAGCAGAAAAGTACCTGGTCAATATTACTGAAATCCTTTGTATTAACATTTATAGCCGAATGGGGCGATCGCACACAAATAGCCACCATAGCCTTAGCAGCGAGTAACAACGCCATAGGTGTCACAGCAGGAGCAATATTGGGACATTCAATTTGTGCAGCGATCGCCGTCATTGGTGGTAAATTAATTGCAGGTAGAATTTCCGAAAAACAAATAACCCTCCTGGGAGGCATTTTATTTATTATCTTCGGTATCGTCGCCGCCATAGAAGGAAACTAGGAGACAGGAGGCAAAAGGCAGGGGAAGAAGCAGGGGAGCAGGGAGCAGGGAGTAGGGGGAAATTATTTGTATTTTTCCCAATGCCCAATGCCCATCCTCATGGACTCGGTGTACTTTCCGGTGATGCTGCGGGGGTAGGACTAGGCATTGCTGCTGCCTTGTTAATTTCATCTTTATACTGAGCAGGAGCTAAAGCCGTAGCACTATCAAACAAAGGTTTTGCTTCACCGAGCTTACCCTGTTCTTTTAAAAGCATCGCCTTTGCTAACACAGGACGAAAATCTTGAGGATCTTTTTTAATTGCTTGCTCGTATAAAGAGATAGCTTGAGTCTCATTTTTCTGTAAAGCGTAAACATTGCCTATAAGTATCTGTACAGCAACAACATCAACACTTCCAGACTGAATGGAATTTGCTTGAGTTGCTGTAGATAAAGTTTCTTGTAACAAGCCAATAGCAGCTTCTGGGCGCTCTTGACTGAGTTGTAAATTTACCATTCCCTGTAAAGCCTTGAGATCACCGGGTTTGGTTGCTAAAATAGAGCGATAAGTTTGGGCTGCTCCTTCATTATCGCCTATTTGCTGCTTTGTTTGTGCTAGTAAAACCCCATACTCCGACTGCTGTGGATTCAATTTAGCCAACTTTTCCAAAGGTTCAATTACCGCTTGGATATCAGCATTTTTAACTTCACCTCTGCCTTTTTGATTGAGTAATTGTAACCTTGCTTGTAAAAGACCTTTAAGTGCAGCTTGATTTTCAGGTTCTCGTTGCAAAACTAGCTCCAAACCGCGAATTTCATCTGCTAACTTTGACTTTTGCTGAGATAAACTAGAATTAGTAGAGTTGCTGCTAGTATTTTGTGCTAAGGGTTGAGAATCATTGAAAGCCCCAATGATGGGTATAATAGAAACCCCAATAAACGCCGCAACTGCCAGAAGTAAGACAACCTGAATTATCCACCGATTACGTGGTTGAGACACAATTTTTTTCCTTTTGGTAAATTTGAGCGAAATAAATCGAAATTAATGAAATTAATATTTACACAAAGCACAAAGTTAAAATTTTCCAAAACTTTGCGGAATACGGTTATTTCACTGTGAATTTTATAACAAAAAACTATCTAGACTGTTAAAGTAAGTGATGACTTTAGGAGGAGCATTCAGAATTATAGCTATGCTATGCTTCCGAAACTAGAGTAAAGGCGCTAAATGACACATTTAGTCTCTAAATGAGAAATTTCGCGCCTTTGTGTTCGCACAACCCACTCTATAATGGCCAGATTAAAAGGAAATATACTTTTATCAGCCATAAAAACGCTCTTTCCATCTGCTTTTGTCAAATCCCATAATGGGATGTGTCTCCGCCGCAAGGAGTTTTTATGAATTCCGACCTGATGCCGTCTCCTGAATCTTCCAATTCTACAGCCTCTAACCAGGCTCCAGCTAAAATTGACTTAACAGCTAAGTCATCAAAACCGGATAGTTCACCTGTTAAACCTCACGAGAGTGATATTAATGGGAATTTGGCTCATCGCCAACAACCGATCCCACCTCCAAGCGAACCATTGCAGTACCGAGCCATTGGTTTAGTCCGGGGGCGCTACTCTCCCAGCAGTGAACAGTTTACCCAAGGAACACTGATCACATCTGATGGTGTGGAGCTAAATGCCGTCCTTTTAGGGCGGATTATGAGTTTAGTCAAAAATCACCTGGACTTAGAAAAACAACATCTCTGGGTAGTTTATCCCCGCACCAGACAAGAAAATGACTCACTACACATCCAAATTGTTGGAGTTTGGGAACCAGAAAATCTGGCTAAAAATTCCCCAGATGAGGATGGCAAAAAATCGGGTTCACAAGCTTTAGAGAGACCCGAAAATGGTGCTGCCAAGAAATATACTCGCCAAACTGCTGCTAAAGAAGAAATTTCCCAGCCCGTAAAAGCTTCATCAGAAATTCCTGATGGAGAATTTTCTGTGCGTGGTGAGGTAGTTTACCAATCTTTTGACGCTAAGAGTTTGGTAGTTAAAATCAAGCAAGCTCCACGGAAACCAACTGACAAACCCAAGTATTTTAAGTTGAAAATGCGGGGTGTGCTGGCTACCAAAGCTGTGGGCAAATTTTGGGATTTCAAAGTCAAGCGCGAAGCTGATGTATTGATAGTAGAAACTGCTGAAGCGATCGCTGATTTACCCAAAAAACGCAAACCACCATTCAAAGGTGGACCCCGTGCTGGTGGCAGAAAACCATTTCCCCCCAGACGCGATGGAGAAACTCCACGTCCCATCAAGAAAATAGGTGGGGAAACCTCTGCGGTGTCTAAACCTGTACCAAAAACACCTGCTCCTAAGCCTGTGAAAAAGCCGAAACCTCAAGAATAGAAACTGGGGACTGGGGACTGGGGACTGGGGAAGAAGCAGGGGAGCAGGGAGCAGGGAGCAGGGGGAAAATTATTTGTATTTTCCCAATCACCAATCACTAATCACTAATCACCAATCACCAATCACCCATCACCCATCACCCACCCATCACCAATCACTATTAAAAGTCTGTCCACCTGTCCTGGGGTAGAAAAGCTCGTTCACTAGGAATGGGAGCAACTGGTTCTGTGAGGGTAAATGTGCCGGCTTCTATCCATTGTTTCAACTCTAAGGCTACTTGTCGTGAGAGAAACATACTGGCTAAAGGAGCAACTCGCACCGCTTTACCCTCTATGGGAATTTTTCCCGATTTTAGTTGAGCATAACTAACTAAACCAAAGGTGGGACGGACACGACGGGGAATAGAAAAGTCTACTATTGGCGCTACTAAATCTTGATCTTGGACTGCACAACGTTCAATTACTGTTTCGTTTAAAACCGGAAGTGGCACACCCACACCTAACATCAAAGATGGTCCATAACTTTTGAAGTAACAACCCCGCACCCACCGCGCATCCATTTGTTTGGCATCACCAATTAAGGCTAAAGTGGCCGATGGTCCAATGGGTGTTCGATTAGCTAACCGCTTTTGTAAGGGGAAATGCTGCGTACCTTCCCACGCTACATAACCTATTCCACCACCTAAGAAGATTTTTGTCCCAATTCCCACAAGTTGTAAATCGGGATCATTGAATAAGGGAGAAATTGCCCCAGGGTTGGAGTAAACTGCATTACCTAAACGGGGTTGGAGGGGTCCTAGATAGGTATGCAGTGGGCGATCGCCTCCATTTACCCCAATAATAAAGTTTTGATAAAGATTGCGCGGATTAAATAAATAAAATTGGTTGATAGTGTCACAGGTGATAGTAGTTTCAAAAGTTGCTCTGGGGTAACAGTCGGTAACTTGTCCTAAAGCCCTTACTTGTATAGGTTTACCTGCTATTAAATCTTCAATTACATGGCCTCCGCCACGTTCTCTCAGTTCTTCACCCTCTGTCGTTTCCACAGCACAACTAGCACCCAAGTATAAATCTACTGCACCAAATCCAGAATATGCTGGTACACCATCTAACCAACAGCGGCGAATTTTGATCGGTGGGTCAGTATGTCCTAAATTAATAATTGCACCGCTGGACTCCATTGGTTCAAAAGTGCCGGTGGTAATAACATCAACTGCTTTAGTAGCTTTGGTGATACCGATTTCCGCTACTCGTTTTTTCAGTTCTTCAACCGTCCAAACTACGGCGCGTTTTTGGTTGATTTTTTCATTAATTTCCGCAATAGTTCGCATTTTTATTAGTTATTAGTTATTAGTTATTAGTTATCAGTGGGAATAGGAAAATATAAATATAGGACTTACGCACTGTACAAATTCACCATGATGTGCATGAACGAAAATCCGTCGTTTCAGGCTTTTGGCGATTAACTTCCGATCAATAGCGAACTGCTTGCAGCAGCGCTTCGCTATCGCCCAAAAATAATTAAAAAA
>NZ_JAQMTI010000189.1:0-3674 GCF_028329225.1 Sphaerospermopsis kisseleviana CS-549
ACCAGTCACCAGTCACCAGTCCCCAGTCACCAGTCACCAGTCACCAGTCACCAGTCACCAGTCCCCAGTCCCCTCAATTCTTTTGTTGAGAAATAGAGAGAGCATAATTATGTTTACCTGGGGATAAATTACCTACGTACAGTAAATAATTGCCAGCTTGCCAAAAACCAGACAGTTCTGGTTTCTTTGCAGAGTAATTATCTGCCAACACACAAAAGCGCCCCCCTGGTCCATCAATCAACATTGTAGGCTGTCCCTGTCCCTCAACAGTTAAGCGTAAATAAGGTAAAGATTCTTGTACCTGAAGAACTTGACTAGGTTGAGTGGTAATATTCCCGCAATTACTCTGAACTGTTCCCCCAGATATGCCATTGACAACCAAAGGATCTGTCGGGAGTTGCTTGTTAATTTGGATAAATGGAGTTTGTGCTAAAACAGCTTGGTTAAATACCAAACTCATAACCAAAGTTGCGGGAACAAAAGTCAGTAGTTTTAATGTCTTCATTTTTATTCATGCTCCCGACTCTTGATAGATTAATATAGTGCTATATATTCTGGTTTATTAGACTCAAGACAATGGTATATTGTTCCCAATGTTCAAGTATCAATTTTTATTGAGTTGTTATTTAATTTTGATTTGGAAATTGGGTGAATTTGTAACTCAGCATAAAAATATCCTGAATTGACACAGGAGAGGTAGAAAATTCTGGCTATAGACAAGATACATTCATTTCCGTACCTACAGAGGTTTTGTACATGGGATGCTGAATAAATGTAAAACCTAGAGAAAGCAAGAGATTTAGGGAGATAAAAGCGATAATAGTCCAAGGAATAGAAATTTAACCCATCAAAAACCAATCACTTTTCCTTTCTTCCAGACTATTCTTAGCTGCTTCTGATTCTTCCTCCTGACTCCTGACTCCTGACTCCTGACTCCTAAGCCTCACGACAAGACTTCAAGACCATTCCCTACATATAGATATTAGCTAAAATCACTAACACAACCCCCAAATATGGATATACTTGGTCGGTTGTAGAATCTATAGCTGGGGTAAAAAAATTATGAATCCTCAACCAGAAGAAGAATTGCAGCGTCGTTTGGAACAACTAGAGGCGGAAATAAGTTCATTTTCCACCCAACCCAACTCACAAGAGACGCAAAAACAGACGTATTACCCAAATCAAACTATGTTTGCTAAATTAAACCGAAATTTTCAGCGTTTTCAAATTTGGTTTCAAGGTTTATCAGGGATAAAAAAGCTTGCCGTTACTGGTGTAGGAATACTCTTGGGCTTCATGGTACTGCAAACAGTATTTAGATTGGTAGCATCTGTGATCAGTCTGGCACTATTGGCGGGGTTAGTGTATCTTGGATACAAATTTTTGGTGTCTAATAGCTTGCAACGTAAGCAATAGCTTATTTTAACCGCGCCGCCAAAAACTTGTATAGATGTATAGATTGGCGTAAACATAGAATCAAAGGGAAATTATGCAATGACTACCCCAACCGTGAGGAGAAATATTGATCAATCTAATCAGTCCCAAAAACCGGAAAAAGTTAAATCCCTGCCCTTAGCAACAAGGCGTTTAGGCGCTTGGGCAGCAGAAATTACATTAGTGGTAGCCAGCGGGTTAATTCCCTTTGGCATTGGTGTTTATGCCAATTCTCGTAGCGATCTGCAAAGAGTACCTTTAAATCCGGTGTTGGTACTCACAGAAAGAGCGATCGCCCGGCCTTTAGCCCTACCAATTAGTTATGGTATTCGTAATGTTACCAGTCCCACTAATTTTTTATGGACTATCGCCCTCTTAACACCTCTGGTCCTCTCAGGATGGCAGTTGTATTTACTGGGTAAAACCGGCAGCACCATTCCCAAACGTTGGTTTGGGGTGCGGGTTGTTAATGATGAGGGTAAAGCTCCTGGTTTAAGGTCTGTTGTAGTTCGTGAAGGGCTAGGGCGCTGGACTAGTCCAGTTGCCATTGCTTATATCCTCTGGCGCTACAGCTTTGCTTTTCCAGATTTAGGCTTATTCACATTTTTAGCTATTGTTTTGGTGCTAGGTGAAGGCATGGGTTGGACTTCCCAAAAACGTCGTCGCGCCTTCCATGATCAGTTGGCAGGTACATATACCATAGATGTTAAAGACATCAACAAACCAATCAAAACACCTGTAGAAAATACCAGCGAGCCGCCACAGCCAGAAAATGAAGAACCAACAGATACATCTATTAAGGAGTCCATCCCTAAACTAAAAATAGCCCGCAGTCCTAATTTTATCTTGTTTGTGGTTGGTGTAACCAGCATGATTGCTGTGTTGTCAACTTTAGTAGGCACACAAATTTACATCCAAACCCAAGAAAACCTGCGGAAAACCCAGTTGGTTAACACTCAAAAATTTCTCGAACTCGTAAAACCAATTAATCCTGATTCTGGTGTCAGCGACGAAGAACGCCAAAGGGCTATTCTCGCCTTGGGTGGTATTAATGATACACAATCTATCAAATTTCTAGTGGATCTACTGGTGAAGGAAACTGACCCTAACATCCTAGATACTATTCAACAAGCACTGGCAAATATTGGAATTCAAGCTTTACCAGAATTAAAACGCATGAATCTGTTTCTCGCTGGGGAACTCGAATCAGGCGGCAATTTCGGAAATATCAGAGAACAACAATTAAATCTTAACCAACAGGCAATCAACAAGATTTTGTCTGTCTATAGTGGCAAAATTAATGACATTGATTTAAGTAGTATCCAACTGGGTGCAAAAAGCTTTGAAGAAAGTTCTGTATTTAACTTGGTACTAGAAAATGCTGATTTATCGGGAGTTGTGTTTAAATCTGCCAATCTTAACCAAGCTCAATTAAAAGGTAGTCGCTTCCGTAGTGCAGGTGAAGATGGGCGCTGGGATACTTATGATGATGTCATTGCTGATTTGACTAAAACTCAACTCAAACAAGCCAACCTCAACGAAGCCAACCTTAGTCGTGTGTTAATGAAACACAGTGATTTAAGCCGCGCTACCCTGAATAAAGCTAACTTATCTCATGCCCGGTTAGTGGGTGCTAACCTCAGCAGTACCCAACTTATCAGTAGTGATTTGCAAAAGGCAATTTTGGAAGATGCGATTTTCACAGGGGCAGATATCAGCGACGCAAAATTAATGGAAGCAGATATGTATGCTGCTCAGTTAGGTCGTGTTTCTGCCATAGGTACACAATTATCTTATGCCAATTTAACTAACACCAATTGGCAAGGTGCAGATTTATCTGAAGCATATTTAGATCATGCTAATCTCACCAATGCTAATTTCAGTGCGGCTCGTCTTGCTGGTGCTGTTTTACGTTCTGCCAATATGAAAAATGCCAACCTACGAAATGCTGATATCAGTCGTGCAGATTTACGAGGGGCAAATTTGGACGGTGCAGATTTTCAAGGAACTATACTTTTTCCTGGTAAACAAGATCCCGGAGATAGGTTTGTAGAAACTTCTGATCTCGGTTCACAAGCTGCCGTAGTCCAAGGTGTCGATTTTAGCAATGCTAAAAATTTAGATGCCCAGCAACTAGCTTTCATTTGTACCAAGGGCGGTATTCATTCCCATTGTCCATAGTATTGGTGACTGGGGACTGGTGACTGGGGACTGGTGACTGGGGACTGGTGACTGGGGAC
>NZ_JAQMTI010000190.1:0-22352 GCF_028329225.1 Sphaerospermopsis kisseleviana CS-549
AATGACTAACATCTAATAACTAACATCTAATGACTAATAAGCTGTTGTGCATTTAATTTGTATAAGTGGAACAGGCATCTTGCCTGTTAAACAAGAGTTCAGAACATTAGGGTTATACAATTTAGCTGTGTAACAGCTTATCTAATGACTAATATCTAATGACTAAAAGACTAATTGGTTTAACAGGTGGTATAGCTACAGGTAAAAGTACAGTGGCTAATTATTTAGCTAATACTTATAATTTACCGATTTTAGATGCAGATGTTTATGCTAGAGATGCTGTATCTGTAGGTTCTCCCATACTCTCACAAATTGCCCAACGTTATGGTAAATCAGAAATTTTATTAGCAGATGGTAACTTAAATCGTGCTAAATTGGGAGAAATTATTTTTCATCAACCAGAAGAACGTATTTGGGTAGAAAATGTTATTCATCCCTATGTGAGAAATTGGTTTTTAAAAACTATTCATGAATCATCTGCAACTACTTTAGTATTAGTTATTCCCCTATTATTTGAAGCAGGTTTAGAAAATTTAGTTGGTGAAATTTGGGTTGTTTCTTGTTCAGAAGCACAGCAAAAACAAAGATTAATTCAAAGGAATAATTTAACAAATGAACAAGCAGCAGCAAGAATTAATAGTCAATTACCATTATCAGAAAAAATTGCCCGTGCGGATTTTGTTTTAGATAATTCTTCTACTTTAGAATCGCTTTTACAACAGATAGATAAAGTGATGAAAATATAATATCATGAATATGATTCAATAATGGACAATTACCTCTCTTTGAAAGTCAGAGTCTTGAAAAAGCGGGATTTTTGGCTTTTCTCCCCTGGAAAGGGGAGATTTTAAACATGGAATTAAACAATTATCAATTATCAATTATCAATTATCAATTAGTTAACTTTCTCCCCCTACCACTACATCCCGAATACGCAAAGAAGGTCCACCGCAACCCACAGCTAAACCGTTTTGTCCACCTTTACCACATCCACCGGATTCATCCCAGTAAAAATCATCACCTATAGCTTCAATATCTGCTAGGGTTTGAAAAACATTACCGGATAGTGTAACATCTTTTACAGGTTCAGATATTTTGCCATTTCTAATCATCCACGCTTCACCCGCGCTAAAGGTGAACATTTCCCCGTTTGTCATTCCCCCTAACCAGTTACGTGCATATACTCCTTCTTTGATATCTGTGAATAAATCTGCTACTGGGGTTTTACCTCTTTCTATCCAGGTATTTGTCATCCTTACAATGGGTGAGTAGTGATAATCTAAACAACGAGAGTTACCTGTGGGTGCTTCGCCTAATTTACCCGCAGTTTCACGAGAATGTAAACGTCCCACTAAAACCCCATCTTTGATTAATTGCGTAGTTGTCGCAGGTGTACCTTCATCATCGTAAAAATAACTACCTCTGTGACCTTGGGGTGCAGCACCATCAAAAATTTGCAGTTCTTCTGAACCAAAACGCCTTCCCAGAGTCATCACCTCCAATAAATCAGGGTTTTCATAGGCCATGTCTGCTTCGGAAAGATGTCCAAAAGCTTCATGAACAAATAAACCTGTAAGTATGGGGTCAATGACGACGGTATAAGTGTTACCTTTAACTGATGGTAAGGATAAAGCTGTTACTGCTCTTTCTGCTGCGCTTTTAACTTGAGTATCTAAATTGACTAAATCTTCAAAAGCTTTCCGTGATCCTGTGGTTTCTCTCCCTGTTTGTACGGTGTCGCCGTTTCTTGCTGTAGCTGCAAAGCGCATTTCCATATCTACCCAAGATTGCTCTATTAATGTTCCTTCTGAGGTAGCAATAATTACTCTTTGGCAACTATCACCATAACGGACTGAGGTAGTGGTAATGCGAGAATCAACGCTTTTTAATAATTCGGTGTAGCGATCGCACAATTCTTTTTTTTGTTTGAGGGAAACGGTACGGGGATCAATGCCTGTGAGGTGTAAATTACATACTGTTTGGATGGGATCAATGGGTGCGAGGATGGTTTCTTCATCTCCCACTATCCTAGCAGCAGCGATCGCTTCTTCTATTCTTTGTTCGATAGTTGCTAACTGGTTGAAACTACTTAAACCCCAGCCACCTTTATGACAAGCGCGAACATGGCCACCGATAGAAATACCTTCACTGAGGGTTTCTACTTTGTCACCACGCAATAAAATATCTGTTCCTTCAGCTTCTTCTAAACGAATCATGAGATAATCGACACGGGAGGAATAGCGAGCGATTAAATCAGAGAGTAAATTTTGGATGTCAGCAAGGAGTTTAGGCATTTTGGTTAGGGATGATGAAGAACTTTAGTTATTTTCCAACTATTTATGTTTATTTTCTATATCTTCAAAATCAGATTTAGCAGGTAGTTGAATACTTAATCAAAAACATATTTTTCTGCTACTTTCCAATAACGAGAAAACCTCTTTAAATCAATAAATCCATCATAATCAAAAAACGGTTCAACTTCCAATATTTCTAATTTCAATTTCTTTTCAATTTGATTACAAATATCATCAAATTTGGGACTGGGACTATCTGTAGTCACTACTAATTTAGCATCATGTTCCTGAGCAAATTTAATAATTTCCTCTGCGACATTTCCCCGACGAATTTCTACAGGTAATTCCAGTAAACATTCATATATAAAAGTTATCCTTTTTAAACTTAATTGCCATTCTTCGATTAAAGCATCATCCCAAACCCAAATAGCTGGGGTATTGGGATATTCTTGTAAAGCGGGGTTTTCGGGACTTAAACAGTCTCCATTGATCCAGATAATTGGTTTATTCATACATATCAGATAGATTTTAACAAAGCTTCTTTAAATTCTATCGCAGTTTGAAAATAAATTTGCGGTTTTTCTGTGTTAATCTGAGTTTAATTGTCAGAATCAGGTGGTTATCGAGTTTCGACTACGCTCAACTACCGCGACTTGTACTGAGCGCAGTCGAAGTAAGTCGAGATAATATCCAGGATTTAAGGATTTACAGGATGTGATTGATAAATTGGTAATTGGGATTTTTGAAATTTAAGTTTCGCGCAAAGACGCTAAGGAGCAAAGACGCAAAGAAAGAATTAGTTGAATATTCGCGTTTATCAGCGTTTATCAGCGTTACCTAATTCTGAAGTTGGAAAAAAAGTTTTTATTGCAATAAAGGGGGGTCTATTCTCAAGATTATTGAGAATGGTGTTAATAAATCAACGAGTTTTGGTGATTTCAGCTTGGGGGGTTGACAGTGTTCTGAGTTTTTGCTAATCTAATGTTATACCTAGAAATATATCCGCGCCATATACAACAGGTTTTGAGTTATTGAAGTTTATCAACAAGAATTAATTAATAGTGGAAGAATTAAACGAATTTACTTAGATGAATTACCATCAGGTTCAATTGGGATGGGGTTAATTGAGTTAATTGTCAGCAAGGAATCAGAAACACCTGAGTTGGTTAAAACCCTTTTGGATAGCTAAAACCCTTTACCTGTAAAGTTTTCGGATTTATTCAGCAAACCCTACATAGTAAATTACTGGTGCTGTATCCAAAAATAACTTTTTACCCTGAATTAAATAATCTTCAATGTTCATAGATATTTCTGAGATTTAATTCCCTATTTTTACTTTCCTCGTTTCTATTTCTGGAAACCCAATTTTGAGCATCTTCACTAACTAAAGGATAAGGTGCTTTACCTCTGATTTCTTGCCATTTTCGACGTTGTTTTTGTTCTATATCATTTGGTTGTGATTGCAGATATAATGACTCAATAAAAATTAATACTTTTTCTTGTTGTGCAGGTGTTAAATTATCTAGTTTTTCTAAAATAGATTTTTTATTTTCCTGTGCTGTAGTCATCATGAAAATCCTCATCATTTGTAAAACACAATCTTCTTTAATTATATAGCTATCGGCTTTTATTTGTAAATATTGCCAGGATTTGAGGATGTACAGGATATTATTGAATGATTGTTTTTTGGAAGTTGGGGATTTTTTAGGATGTTGTTTAATGATTGTTTTTGAATAATTTAAACCATCTATAAACTACTATCCTGTAAATCCTTTAATCCTGGTTATCCTGATTCAGACAAATGCAACTTTCATCACCAACAAACCAGCTAAAAACTACCATCCTGTAAATCCTATAATCCTGGTTATCCTGATTCAGACAAATAAATTTTACCTTCCTTTTTTCCCCTTCTGCCAACTTTGACTATTAGGCTTTTTACTAAACTCACCTTTGGGAAAAAGTCGCGCTTCCAACTCCTCATAACTCCCCTCAAAATCACACTTACCATAAAGCGGACATTGACGACAATAAACCCCTTTTGTGTAACGTTCTAAATTTTCCCGATTGAAAAAATAAGGTTTATGACTAAAGGTACTCGCTACCCATTGCCATGACATATTATTACTTGCAGGATCGCCATCCAACAAATGTTGTAAAAACCATTTTGCGCCTGCTTGCCATTGAATACGTCGCCAATGGATAATATAAGCTGCTAACCACATTCTAATATGGTTATGTAAATAGCCAGTTTTTCTTAATTCTTGACTAAAATTATCAATACAAACCAGTCCGGTTTTTCCTTCAATAATATCTTCCGGTAAATTTTTTGCGTAATCTGCTACTTTATAACCGGTTTTGTATTCTTCTTGATTTTCCCAAATACCTTTTCCTAACTTAACATACAGCCTTTGCCAATAATCGCGCCATCCTAATTCATTAATTAATTTACTCGCATCTTCTGGATTTTCCACCCGTTCTAAAATATCATCTCTAATTTCTCGCAAACTTAAAACGCCATAACGAATATAAGGTGATAACCTAGTAACAGCACCAGTTAAAGAATTGCGTGTTTTTGCGTAGGCAACAGGATCTACTTGTTTTAGCTTCGCTTTTGCTGCTTTCCTTCCACCCACAGTTTCGCTGATGTGATCATCTTGTTCTGCGGACTGGGGAAATTGTTCGCGCAGGTAAGCTATTAACTCATCTCGATTAGTGAAATCACGTAACATAGTATTATTGGTTGAGAATTATGTAATCAAAATTAGAAATAGTGGCAATTTAAATATAACTATATTATCCTCTACAGTATATCAAGTGTTACCAGAAAAAGCCATGACAAAACACCCATCTTTACAAGAAAAACAAGGTTACTATCGCTATGATCCCAGTAACTTAGATCAAAAAGGATATGCAAGGTTATTTCCTTACACTGGGGAAGATGGCGTTATCCGTTATATTTTAACCAAACTCAGCGAAAATTTGGTAGAACAGGGGAAACTTTCCCAACCTTGGACTTTATTACTGAGTCAGTTAGATAAAAAAGCGGAAGAATTACAGGAAAATTGGTTAAATATATCGACTTTGTTGGTAGACTGCAAAGTTTTTCAATCGGGATGGTTTAATTTGGATTTACCGCCCAATGAACAATTTAATAGTAGCTATATCCAAGAAAGAAAAAAATTAATTCAAACAATTTCTGCTGTTAAAAAAGCTGTCGAAAATGTAGATAAAAATTTACCTCCCCTCACAAAAAACGCAGAACAAAGAAATTTATTTTACCAAGCATTAGCTAAAAAAGCAGATGTTAAACCTCCTGTTATGAGTATAATTCATGAACGAGATGGAGGTTTGAGTGATAGAGAATTTGTCCGTCAACGTTTAGCTGGTGCTAACCCGACAATTATCCGCAGAGTGCAAACAAATGATCAAAGTTTGATTCAAACTTTAGCTACTCAACCTTACAAATTAGCTAATAACGGTGCTGTTGATTTAATTAAAGCTGCCAGTGAAAATCAGTTGTTTATTGCTGACTATCCAATTTTTAAAGATTTGAAAATTACAGACTTACAAACTGGTAAATATGTAGGTAGTCCAGTAGCTTTATTTCACAATACAGAAAAAGGTTTAGAACCTGTACTAATTCAATTAGAAAAAGGTCGAGTAGTCACACCAGGAATTACAGGAGAACCAGCAGATGATTGGATGAGAGCAAAGTTATATTTTCAAACTGCGGATGCTACCCATCATGAATTAATTGCCCATTTAGCTTATACTCATTTAGCAATGGAATCTTTGTCTATTGCTACTTCTAGACAAATACCAACTAATCACCCAGTTTATCAATTATTATCTCCCCATTTTAAATTTTTAATTGCCATTAATAACCGGGGAAATAGTATATTGTTAGCAGAAGGAGCAGCAATTGATAATTTAATGGCTCCTACTATCAAAACTTCTGGTAACTTGATGAATAAAGCCTATCGAGAAAAGTCTTTTTGGTATTATTCTCTGTTGAATGATATTGAAGTGCGGGGAATAGAACCGAAATTATTACCAGACTTTCCTTATCGGGATGATGCGTTGTTATTATGGGAGGCGATCGCCAAATACACAACTCGTTATTTACAACGCTACTACCCAGACGATAAAGCAGTACAACAAGACATCTATTTACAAAATTGGGCGGAAGAACTAGGCGCACCTTTAAACACCCGTCCCAAATCAGACTTTCCTCAAGCACCTGCATGGTTACCCAAAGAAATGGTAGCAGCATCAGGAATAGAACCCCAAGAAATACCTTCCTATCCCCGCGTACCAGGGTTTACAAAAGTTGGTAGTTTGCAACAATTAATAGACATTGCAACTATCGTCATCTTTACCTGTGGACCCCAACACGCAGCTTTGAATTTTAGTCAATACGATTATTTTGGTTATGTTCCTAACGCACCCTTAGCAAATTATATTCGTCCTGATACACCAGCCAGTTTAGAGGAAATTTTACCCTCAACAGCAAGAGATTTAGAGCAAATGCAATTAACCTTTGCATTAAGTGGAATTAACTGGAGTAAATTAGGAAGTTCTGATTTTATTCAGTTTGCAGATAAAATTGATCGGCAAATTCTCGCCCATTTTCAAAGTGATTTGTTAGAGATTGAAAGTAAAATTAAATCTCGAAATCAACAACGTTCCCTAGAAACAGGTGTAGAATATCCCTATCTTTTACCTTCTCGGATACCCAATAGTATTAATATATAATCATCATTGTAAAATCCTTGTAGAGACGTTTCATGAAAATTCTCTACATTTCAGATTAACCTAAAAATTTCATCATGACCAACATTCCCGAAATTGGACAACCTGCACCCGATTTTTCCACACCAGATCAAAACGATAAACTCGTGAACCTCGCTGACTTCAACGAGTGGATAGTCCTTTATTTCTACCCCAAAGATGACACCCCTGGATGTACCACAGAAGCCAAAGATTTTACAGATTTAGCCGCAGAATTTACCGCTTTAGGTGTTAAAATAATTGGTGTAAGTCCAGATTCCAGTAAATCCCATTGCAAATTTATCGCCAAACATAACTTAGAAATTACCCTATTAAGTGACCCCGAACATCAATTAATTGAAACTTACGGTGGATGGCGTTTAAAGAAATTCATGGGTAAAGAATATATGGGTGTTGCGCGTTCAACATTCTTGATTTCACCTGATAAAATCATCGCCCATTCTTGGGCAAACGTCAAAACAAAAGGTCATGCACAAGCAGTCTTGAAAAAACTCCAAGAATTAACCACCAAATAACAGTTTGTAGTGAGCGATTTATCGCTCCCTCCTGAAAATAATCATCCAGGCTTTATAATATAAATAACACCTTTATTTAATTTTTAGATAAATATGGTTCAGATTATCCAAGCACAGAATATTACCCTTGCGGAATTAAAACAAAAATTTGCCCTACAAAAATCTAAAGATGAACTTTTTTTTACAGAATTGCAACAAGATTTACCTAATATCTCAGAATTAGAACAGCAATATTTAGACCGAGTCAAAAAGAATTATCTCAACTTAGTAGAAAAATCTAGTCCTTTAGAAGATGCAGTTAAATTAGTAGTATTATCTCCCTTACTAGATTTAGCTGGTTTCTATGATTCTCCTTTTTATATTGCCACAGAAGAACCTATAGAAATTAGTGAAACAATCTTCACAGATGATGAAGAAACTGGATCAGAAACTACAGAGATTATTAAAGGTAAAATAGATGTTTTAGTTCTACAAAATAAGCTATGGTTATTAGTGATTGAAGCTAAAAGAACTAATTTTTCCTTAGCTAAAGCCATACCCCAAGCACTTACCTATATGTTAGCCAATCCTCACCCGAATTACCCCCTATATTCATTGGTAATTAATGGTGAAGACTTCCAATTTATTAAACTCATCCAAACTGATAAACCTTGTTATGCTTTGTCTGATAGATTCACTTTATATAGAAGGGAAAACGAACTTTATCAAGTTTTAAAAATCCTCAAAAAAATCGGTAAAATATTAACTTAATTGTTGAGTTTATTTATGTCTAATCGTCCCATCTACCTCGATAATCAAGCTACCACCCCCGTAGATGAAAGGGTACTCAATGCCATGATACCTTACTTTACAGAAAAGTTTGGTAATCCTGCTAGTAATAGTCATGTTTACGGTTGGGAAGGTGAAGCAGCAGTTAAACAAACCAGGGAAATTTTAGCCACTGCTATTAACGCTAACCCAGAAGAAATTGTCTTTACCAGTGGTGCAACAGAAGCGAATAATTTAGCTATTAAAGGTGTCGCAGAAGCATATTTTTCCAAAGGTCAACATATTGTTACCGTCGCTACGGAACATAAAGCAGTTTTAGACCCTTGTGAATATTTACAAAACATGGGTTTTGAAATTACAATTCTCCCAGTCCAAAAAGATGGATTAATTGATTTAAACCAATTAGAAACAGCCTTGCGTCCTGATACAATTTTAGTATCTGTCATGGCTGCAAATAATGAAATTGGTGTTTTACAACCTTTAGCAGAAATCGGTAAAATTTGTCGAGAAAAGGAAATTATATTTCATACAGATGCAGCACAAGCTATTGGTAAAATACCTTTAGATGTGCAAGCATTAAATATTGATTTAATGTCTTTAACTGCCCATAAAGTTTATGGTCCTAAAGGTATTGGTGCTTTATATGTTCGCAGACGTAACCCCAGAGTAAAATTAGCAGCGCAACAACATGGGGGAGGACATGAAAGAGGGATGCGTTCTGGAACTTTATATACACCGCAAATTGTTGGTTTTGGTAAAGCTGTGGAAATTGCTTTAAAAGAACAAGAAACAGAAAATCAAAGGTTAATAGAATTGCGAGAAAGACTGTGGAAACAGTTATCAACTTTGGAGGGAATTTATCTCAATGGACATCCTGAAAAAAGGTTAGCAGGAAATTTAAATATTAGTGTGGAAGGTGTGGATGGTGCTGCACTTTCTTTAGGTTTACAACCAATTGTTGCAATATCTTCTGGTTCTGCTTGTTCTTCCAATAATGTTGCACCTTCCTATGTTTTAACAGCTTTAGGACATTCGGAAAATTTAGCTTATGCTTCCGTAAGGTTTGGAATTGGCAGATTTAATACTGTTTATGAAATAGATCAAGTTGCCGAACATTTAATTACTACCGTGAAAAGTTTAAGAAGTTTCTCGAAAGTGTGAATTATTCTCTCGTTCCCAGTCTCTGACTCCAATAAAACGGAAGCCAGAGTCTTGCTTTATTCATTCCCATACAGAGTATGGGAACAAGAAAAAATTTTGATTCTTGTAAAATAAAGCGGACAAGATGCCCGCACCACAAGAGGATCTGTACATCCATTAATAAGGATCAGAATCAAATCTTCCCCGTTTCACACTTCTGAGATAATAACCTCTAGATGGTAAATTATTTAAATCAAAAGTTTCACCTCTAGGAAATCGCCAAATTTTATAATCATAATATGTGAGAGGTTTACCCGGTTCACAAACTTCTGGGGAATGATCTCCAAGAACAAAATAAACTGAACCCCTCCCCATAACTTTTGCAATTCCATATTTATCTACAAGTAAAGATGTTTCTTCGCTAATAGCTATTCCTAAGGCAGTATTAGATACACCATCTTGAATTTGTCGCGCAATAAAAACCATAATTCTTCCCATTCTTTTGCGTTCATCAAAATGGGTGTCAATAATCGTTCTTCGCAAATACTTCCACTGGAAAAAGTTATAGGTAAATGTAATATTCCTATAGGGGTCTTCCAGTGCTTCATTAGTTTCAATACTATCTTCACAAGCGCAAGAATCATAAACAAATTCACTTTGAATCATTGCCCCTGCACTTGTGCCACCAATAGCCCCACCCTTATCATAAACTGATTTGATGGCAGCTTCTAATTTCGTGTTTTTCCAGTTGCGAATATATTCACATTGATCACCACCAGCAAAGAAAATTACTCCAGCATTTCTGACTTTATCAAAAATATCTGTCCTATTCGCTTCTTGTTTATTTCTAATGATTAAAGTCTCTACATAATTCACACCTCTCATATTATAAATTAGCTGATTATAATCATCGTTACCAGCAGCACGAATGACAACAACATTAACTTTTTTGTTAGAGTTAGCACCTCCCCTGACTTGATTTATCATCCATTGAATCGCATCATCCACATCAGGACCACCCCCACCCAAATTATGTACAGGTCCAGCTAATAAAGGAACTTTATAATTCGGTCTATAATTGGGGTTTGGTAACGGTGGACTAACATCACGGCTAATTTTTTCCAAGTAGCGGTTTAGGTTTGCTGTAAAGTGGGATATGAGGAAGGTTCCCATCTTCAACAACATAGTTCTTGCTTTTCTCAAGCACTTGGCTATATTTGGGAATGCCTTGGTCATACTCAGGAATGTGAAGCAAACAGCCATCATTTCTAACTCTCGCATTCCCAAGGGGTAAATTCCCAGCGTACAGCCTTTGTACTGTTTTTTAACGGCAAAAAACGCAGAGTAATTAATATTATCTCCACTACTCTGCGAAAACCTCAGTTTTACTTTGTGTTTAATTACCAATCAACTTGCGATCGCTCTTTCACCACTTTCTCATATACAGCTTCCGTTTCTTTTGCTAATTGTGGCCAGCGAAATCTTCGTTCTAAATCTTCATAAGCGTTATCTATCAACCATTGTCGATAACCTGGATTTTTCAAAACTTCTAAAATTCCCCATGCTAAAGAATCTGGATTATTTACTTTAGTTACAATTCCTGTTTTCGTATGTTGTACTACTTCCGGAAAACCACCCGTATCTGAAACCACAACCGGAACTCTAGAAGCAAAACTTTCTAAAGCTACAATACCAAAAGGTTCATAAAGACTGGGAAAAACTGCACAGTCAGCTAAGGTTTGAAATTTATCCAAGTAGTCATCAGAAAGAAAACCAGTAAAATAGCATTTATCCCAAATTCCTAAATCCCAAGCTTGCTGTTTTAAATGGTCAGTATTACCACCACCAACTATCACAAATTTAACGTAACCGCCCATTTCCCAAAGTACCTTGGGAGCAGCATTAAGCAATACAGGTATACCTTTTTCATAAGTCATCCTGCCCAAGTAATAAACAATTTTTTCATGATCTGCGGCAAATTGGCGACGAAAATCTTGAGCATGAAAATCTCGGTAATGTTGCTTTTTCTCTGGGCGAATCCCATTAAAAATCACGTCGATTTTATCACCATGACTATTTAATGCTCTGACTACTTCCCCCCGCATATATTCAGTACAAACAATGATACGCCAAGCGTTATAAGCTAGTAACTGTTCTTTACCACAAATATAGCGTTGGGTATCATTATAAATACCGTTATAACGTCCGTATTCTGTGGCGTGAATGGTAGCAATGAGAGGAACTTTAAAAGTATGCTTGAGAGCGATCGCTGCATCTCCAACTAACCAATCATGGGCATGAATAAGATCAAATGGTCTTTCCTCTAACATCAGTTTACCACCGTGATGTCCCATACTCTCATTTAAATTTACTACCCAGTGAAAAAAATCATGACTATGGGCTACTGGTACTCGATGTACATAAATACCCTCAACTACTTCATACAGTGATGATTGTTTTACTTCTGGCGTAATCAAGTGAATCTCATGCCCTAACTTTACCAATTCCGGGTATAATTCTCCTACATGACGGGCAATTCCTCCCACTAACCTTGGCGGAAATTCCCAACTTAGTACCAGTATCTTCATTGATTTAACTCCCCGATATTTACAAAACTTGAAAGAATAGAAAAAACTACTTTGATCTCAAAATACGAAGTGTGACAATTACTGCGAGTATTCCTAGTGAAATTGTTGTTTTTTTTAATAAATAGTTTTTTGATAAAGCTTATCATATTGATTTGCAATTTATCTCTACAAAAAAACCCGATTTCATCAAAAAACCAGGTTAACTTTAAATTTGCAAATATCTAGTTGACTGGGGACTGGAGAGGTATAGTGATCCGATTTGATTCATGAATTTTTCGTGGAGGCAGGGAACAGGGAACAGCGAGAAAAATTTATTCTACCTCCCCTGCCTCCTGCCTCCTGTCACCTCATACATTAACTTTGATCTAACTTCAACACAGCCATAAACGCTTCCTGGGGTACATCCACCGTACCCACAGCTTTCATCCGTTTTTTACCCTTGGCTTGTTTCTGCAAAAGTTTCTTCTTCCGGCTGATGTCACCACCGTAGCACTTAGCTAAAACGTCTTTCCGCAAAGCCGGAATATGTTCACTGGCAATCACCTTACTACCAATAGACGCTTGAATGGGAACTTTGAATTGATGACGTGGGATCAGTTCTTTGAGCTTTTCAGCCATTGATCTGCCCACACCATAAGCTTTATCCCGGTGGACGATCATCGCTAAAGAATCTACGGGATCACCATTGATCATAATATCCAACTTCACCAACGGATTTTCCCGGTAGCCAATCAGATGATATTCCATACTCGCATAACCACGAGAACGGGATTTCATTTGATCAAAAAAGTCGGTGACAACTTCCGCCAAAGGAATTTCATAAGTTAGGGTAGTCCGTCCCTGGGTAAGATATTTCATATCTTTGAAAATACCCCGGCGGTTTTGTGATAACTCCATCAAAGTACCAACGTAGGTTTCGGGAGTAATCATTTCTACCTGCACATAAGGTTCTTCTATTCTTTCCCGGTCATTGGGCGCAGGTAAATGGCTAGGATTATCAATATACAGTTCCTCACCCTTGATAGTGATCACCTTATAAACCACAGATGGGGCTGTAATAATTAAATCCAGGTTATACTCTCGCTCTAACCGTTCTTGGACAATTTCCATGTGTAGCAAACCCAAGAACCCACAACGGAAACCAAACCCCATTGCGCTAGAAGTTTCCGGTTCATATTGCAAAGCCGCATCATTCAATCTCAGTTTTTCCAAAGCTTCCCGCAAGTCTTCAAATTGATCTGCATCTATGGGGAACATCCCACAAAATACCATTGGGTTAGCCTCTGTGTAACCGGGTAAAGGTTCTGTAGCTTTAGCCTTAGATAAGGTGATAGTATCGCCCACCCGTGCATCAGCCACAGCTTTAATAGAGGCGGCTAAATAACCTACTTCTCCCGCATGGAGTTCTTCAACTTGTTTTTGGGTGGGAGAAAGGACACCTAACTCATCAATTTCATATTCCTTACCCGATGCCATCAAATAGATGCGATCGCCCTTCTTCACTGTCCCATCCATCACCCGGAAATAAACAATTACTCCCCGGTAGCTATCGTAGTAACTATCAAAAATCAGCGCCCTTAAAGGTTGATCAACCGTATTAGCTGCTGGGGGTACACGTTCTACAATCGTCTCTAAAATCTCAGGAATACCGATTCCCTCTTTAGCAGAAGCTAAAATTGCCCCACTGCAATCTAAACCAATAATTTCTTCAATTTCACTAACTACTCTATCTGGTTCTGCTCCTGGTAAATCAATTTTATTTAAAACTGGAATAATTTCCAAATTATGCTCTAGTGCTAAATACACATTTGCTAAAGTTTGGGCTTCTACCCCTTGGGAGGCATCCACAACCAATAAAGCACCCTCACAAGCAGCCAGAGAACGGGAAACTTCATAGGAAAAGTCAACGTGACCAGGAGTATCAATTAAGTTTAAAACGTACTGCTGACCATCCTTAGCTGTGTAATTCATCCGGGCAGCTTGCAGCTTAATTGTAATGCCGCGCTCCCGTTCCAGATCCATGTTATCGAGAAACTGCTCCTTCATTTGTCGGTCGTCTACAGTGCCAGTAGCTTGGAGTAAGCGATCGGCTAAAGTAGATTTACCGTGATCAATATGAGCAATAATACAGAAATTGCGAATGCGAACTGCGGGAACGTCAGTCATATACCATCTTTGCTTTAGCAGCAATCAAAAGTTAAATCTATTTACTTCATGTATTTTAATGCTTTATTGGGTAATGGGAACAGGAGGCAGGAGTTCAAGAAGTCAGGAGTTCTAGCAGTCAGAGGAAGTTAATAACTCAGTCACCAGTCAATGGTCTCCAGTCTCCAGGCAGGTGAATTAATTTTCAAGATATGATGACACTGTATATGAAAACTGCCACCTAAAAACTGAATCATCTAAGTTTGGTAATTTTTTGGGAAACCGTAAACCTATGAATACGCAAGAAAACCCCACCAACGGGGAAAAAATCCATACAGACAAGGTAGAAATTGCTGTTCGCCTAGACTCTGAATTAATAGCCCAAATTCAGCATCTTACCAATGACCCCAGTAAGGTGATAGAAGTCGCCATCCGCCAATGGTTACGCGGCGACATACCGAGAGATGATGAACTAACTCGCACACCAATACGCACACCTATTCCCCCTAGAGGAGAATGGAATGATTGAAATTTGGGGACTGGGGACTGGGGAAGAAGCAGGGGAGCAGGGAGCAGGGGGAAGTTATTTGTATTTTTCCCAATCACCAGTCACCAATGATACAAAATGTAAAATTTAACGCTCCAGATTCCAGAAAAGTCAAAAATATACAGTCAAAAGTATGAAAGCTGTAAAACTTTATGCCAAAATTTAAGCAGCTTTAGTACAACCACGGTGGAAAGCAAATTGTCTATCCAACTCGATAAATGACTATTACTGCGAATAACCCATTGCCAAAGCTATTTTCTCAGAACCTGGAATCTACTAACCGCAGTACAGATGGCTTATTACTAACTCTTGCATCTGAGTTGGTATATATCCAAGATGGTACTGGGCGTTATCTGACATTTGATTGGCAGTACAGCGAACTCCTGGATTTAATCACTGAGAGAATAGTTGATGCGCTTAATGAAAATGAAATCTTTACCCCAGTAGATAAAGTTGCCTATTTGGAAGGCTTGCAAAGGATTTTAACAACTTTAGTCCCAGAGAGAGTTCAATGTTGGTTTAAATGCAGTCAATATTTATTAGAGTTGGAGTTGACAATTACTCCAATTATGCCGCAACTGGGTGAAGCCGCAACCACAGTTTTGGTTATGGGTAGGCTATTACCATCTCCAGTCAATGGTAAAGAAGTGAATCAGGCAGCAAAAACGCCTTCACAGCTTGAGTTATTTTTGCATTCTCGGAAAGTGCCACAGTTATTGGTGCAATACCAAAAACTATTAAACCAAATCACCAGAAATATCTGGTGGACACTGGATATAGATGTTATTTGGCAGCAAACAGTTGACAGTTTAGGACAAACTCTCAAACTGGAGCGTTGTATTTTCTTTCCTTATCAGCCAGGAGATTCAAAAGTTAGGGTAATCGCAGAATATCACCAACCAGCATTCAAGCCCATTTTAGGCTCAGAAATAGAGATATCTTCTGAACCTGCTTTTGCTCAAGCTTTCGCAACTCTAGAACCGATGGTCATAGAGATGCCCATTCAAACAAATTCTCAGCAGCACAGATTTTTACTTTTTGCTACTAACTATCAAGACCAAGCAAATGGTTTAGTTGGGTTAAGTTTAAGCAGTGAAGAAATATTAATAACAGAAACGGAAATAGAATTAATTAAAGAGTTGGCAGATCAACTGGGTACAGCGATCGCTCATGCTACCCTATACAAAGAACTAGAATACGCAAGACAAAACGCTGAGGAAGCATCCCGGTTAAAAAGCGAATTTCTCGCTAATGTATCCCACGAAATTCATACACCTTTAAATGGCATGATTGGCTTTTTAAAGCTGATTTTAGAAGGGATAGCAGATGATCCCGAAGAACAAATGGAATTTGTGGATGAAGCTCTTAAATTATCACTCCATCTGCTAAATCTTCTTAATGATATTTTGGATATTGCCAAAATCGAAGCCGGGAAAATGGAGTTAGACTGCTCACCTGTCAAACTTCAAGAGCTATTTAGTGATGTAGAAAACTTTACCCGTCCCCAAGCGGAGATGAGAAACCTCAGTTTCCAAATGCAAATGCCTGTCACCTCTGATGAAATTATCGTTCAAGGTAATTACCAAAGGTTGTTACAAGTTATGCTAAATTTGGTAGGCAATGCTATTAAATTCACCCATGAAGGTGGAATCACCATCAGCGCCGACTGGGTTATCAAAAAAGGAAAAGGAAAATCCAGCAAACCACAGAATCCCGGCATGGTGAAAGTTAAAGTTGCAGATACTGGTATTGGTGTTTCCTTAGACAAACAAGATAAACTGTTTCAATTATTCTCTCAAGTTGATGGTTCTCGTACTCGTCACTACGGAGGTACTGGTTTAGGTTTAACCATATCCCAAAAGCTGGTAGAAGCAATGGGCGGTGAGGTACATTTTTATAGCTTAGGCGAAGGTCTTGGTTCAACTGTCACCTTCACAGTCCCACTTTATCAACAACCGGTCTTGTGTTCCCCTAGCGAGTGCGAGATTGAATCTCAATAATTGATTGGTGACTGGTGATTGGGGAAGAAAATTTTAGATTTTAGATTTTAGATTGGAGTTAACAAAAACAATCCAAAATCCAAAATCCAAAATCCAAAATAAATAACTCCTGACTCCTGTACGGGCGAAGCCTGCCTGTCGGCAGACAGGCATTCGGAAAATAGCCTTTTCATAAAATTGATAATTGGTCGCCCGAATGCTTTGCCCCTACGACTCCTGACTCCTCGAACTCCTGACTCCTTGATCTCCTGCCTCCTGCCTCCTGACTCCTGACTCCTGTTATATTTTGGGAAATGGGTGGATAATCTGCAAATCCCACTTTCAAAGCCGTCCTTTACTGAACAGGTCTAAAACTATGGAATTGACACTTGAAAACGTTGAAACTGTCTTAGATGAAATGCGCCCTTATCTAATGTCTGATGGGGGTAATGTGGAACTGGTAGAACTCGATGGACCAGTAGTGAAACTGCGTTTACAAGGTGCTTGCGGTTCTTGTCCTAGTTCACAAATGACTTTGAGAATGGGTATTGAACGCCGTCTCAAAGAAATGATTCCCGAAATTGCAGAAATTGAACAAGTCATCTAGGGATAGATGACTGGTGGTTGGTGATTGGTGATTGGTGACTGGTGATTGGTGAGTGGGTAATCAATCTTTATGTTTCCCTATCAACTATCAACTATCAACTATCACCAATTACCCATTACCATTATTGATAATTGAAAATTATTAGTAAATCCTGAAAAGCATATTATTGATCATGTCTCATCCCCTTTACGTCGCGTTTATTTGGCACCAACATCAACCATTGTACAAGTCTCCTGTCAGTCAGCAGTATCGCTTACCTTGGGTGAGGTTACATGGTACTAAGGATTATCTAGATTTAATATTATTGCTGGAAAAATACCCGAAATTACATCAAACGGTGAATTTAGTACCGTCTTTGATTTTACAGTTAGAAGATTATATTGCGGGAAATGCTTTTGACCCTTATTTAACTGCCAGTTTAACACCTGTGGAACAGTTAACCACAGAACAAAAAGAGTTTATTGTTCAACATTTTTTTGATGCTAACCATCATACTTTAATTGACCCCCATCCCCGTTATGCCCAATTGTATTATCAAAGACAGGAAAAGGGTCAAGGTTGGTGTTTAGCAAATTGGCAAGCTGTAGATTATAGTGATTTATTAGCTTGGCATAATTTAGCGTGGATTGATCCTTTATTTTGGGATGATCCAGAAATTGCAGTTTGGTTAAAACAAGGACGTAATTTTACTTTAGGCGATCGCCAACGGATCTATTCTAAACAAAAACAAATCCTCAGTCGCATTATTCCCCAACACCGGAAAATGCAGGAAACTGGCCAGCTAGAAGTTACCACCACCCCCTACACTCACCCCATTTTACCCCTGTTAGCTGATACCAACTCTGGACGGGTGGCAGTGCCACAAATGACATTACCTAACCAGCGTTTCCAGTGGGCGGAAGATATTCCCCGCCATTTACAAAAAGCCTGGGATTTATATAAAGATAGGTTTGGACAAGCACCCAGAGGTTTATGGCCTTCAGAACAGTCCGTCAGCCCAGAAATTTTACCGTATATTATTAAACAAGGGTTTAAGTGGATTTGCTCAGATGAAGCGGTTTTAGGTTGGACATTGCAACATTTCTTTCATCGGGATGGGGCGGGAAATGTACAACAACCAGAATTATTATACCGTCCCTATCGTTTGCAAACTCCCGCAGGTGAGGTTTCCATTGTATTCCGGGATCATAGATTATCAGATTTAGTGGGTTTTACTTATGGTGCAATGCAGCCAAAACAGGCGGTTGCAGACTTAGTAGGACATTTACAGGCGATCGCTAGAAAACAAAGAGAAAACCCAACTTCACAACCTTGGTTAGTTACCATTGCTTTGGATGGGGAAAATTGCTGGGAATTTTATCCCCAAGATGGTAAAATTTTCCTAGAAACATTGTATGAAAACCTGAGTAATCAAGAAAATATCAAACTGGTTACTGTTTCCGAATTTCTCGAAAAATACCCCGCTACAGCAACTATTCCCGGTGAAAAATTACATAGCGGTTCATGGGTAGATGGCAGTTTTACAACTTGGATCGGTGATCCTGTAAAAAACCGCGCTTGGGACTATTTAACCCATGCAAGAGAAACCTTAGCAAAACATCCCGAAGCAACCGAAGAAAATAACCCCGCAGCGTGGGAAGCATTATATGCTGCTGAAGGTTCAGATTGGTTTTGGTGGTTTGGAGAAGGACATTCATCAAATCAAGATGCCATATTTGATCAACTATTTAGAGAACATTTATATGGCATTTATAAAGCATTAAATGAACCCATACCAGCCTATTTAACCCAACCATTAGAAGTCCACGAAGCCAAATTAGATCATCGTCCAGAAAGTTTTATTCATCCCATAATTGACGGTAAAGGGGATGAACAAGACTGGGATAAAGCCGGCAGAATAGAAGTAGGTGGTTCACGGGGAACAATGCACCAAAGTAGTTTAGTACAACGCATTTTTTACGGTGTTGATCACCTAAATTTCTATGTGCGAGTAGACTTTAAAAGCGGTGTCACACCAGGAAAAGAACTACCCAAAGAATTAAATTTATTGTGGTATTATCCCGATAGACCAATGATCAATAGTCCTGCACCTTTAGCAGAAGTTCCTGATCTTGCACCGGTTAATTATTTCTTTCACCATCATTTAGAAATTAACCTAATTTCCCAAACAATTTATTTTCGAGAAGCAGCAGAACATTATCAATGGCATCCCCGCGCAACTCGCGCCCAAGTTGCGTTAAACTCTTGTTTAGAGATAGCAGTACCTTGGGCAGATTTGCAAGTTCCTCCTGACTATCCTGTAAGGTTGGTTTTA
Organism: Sphaerospermopsis kisseleviana CS-549; assembly: GCF_028329225.1. NCBI lineage: Bacteria > Bacillati > Cyanobacteriota > Cyanophyceae > Nostocales > Aphanizomenonaceae > Sphaerospermopsis > Sphaerospermopsis kisseleviana. The sequence goes on from NZ_JAQMTI010000190.1 coordinate 19,689, forward strand.
GTATTAGCTGATGATGGTTGTTATCACAGTTATTTACCGGAAAATTCTTTAATTCCCATTGAAGTCCCTTAATAGTAGGTTGGGTTGACGAAAGGAAACCCAACATCTTTTTTATCTCACGCAAAGACGCAGAGAACGCAGAGGAAGAAAATAATTCAAAAGTAGATTAAGTTCCGTAGTGAGGACTTCAGTCCTCAAGTAAGGAATTTATTCCTTACTACGAACTTTGCGTTTAAAAAATGGGTTGTAAATCTAAAATAAAACCTGGTAACACATCTTCCCCAGATAAACTTTGAGGATTTTCTAATATTTCTACTGCTTGATTTTGACGATATATTTCTACTTGTTTATCTTTAGGATTTAACAACCAACCTAAACGCAATCCATTATTAATATATTCCTGCATCTTTGTTTGTGTATCAGCTAAATCGTCACTTTCAGAAACTAATTCAATCACAAAATCAGGACATAAAGGTAAAAACTTTTTTCTTTGTTCTGGTGTCAGTGCATTCCATCTTTCTATTTTTATCCAAGATACATCGGGGGAACGAGTACCACCAAGAGGTAATTTAAAACCTGTGGAAGAATCAAATGCTTTTCCTAATTTATGTGTTCTGTTCCAAAACCAAACTTGTCCAGTTAATTCTAAGTTTCTTTCTCCTGTTTCTCCTCCGGTTGGTGACATAACAATTAATTCCCCTTGATGTGATAATTCTAAACGTAAATCTTTGTTAGCTGCAACTATTTCTACAAATTCATCATCTGTGAATTTTAATGATTGTGGGATTTGTAAGGTTACAGAAGTCATGATTCTTACCTGTTGAATATTAGATATTATATCTCAGTACGTTGGGTTGACGGGAGGAAACCCAACATCTTTTATATCTCACGCAAAGACGCAGAGGAAGAAAATAATTCAAAAGTAGATTAAGTTCCGTAGTGAGGACTTCAGTCCTCAAGTAAGGAATTTATTCCTTACTACGAACTTTGCGTTTGCAAAATGGGTTGTAAATCTCAAATAAAACCTTTTGAGAGGGAATTTTTAATTTTCTATTGTTGAATATTTTGTTGAATATTATAAATCCCAATCTCTGCGAAAATGCAATAAACTTTGCAAAAACTCTTGCAAAATGTGGTTTTTATTTAACTTTTGTTTATTCCATTCTCTTGCGGTTTGCTGTAATATTTCTGAAAAGCTAGGATCAACAACAGCTAAATTTTCTAAGTTCTCAATTTTCAGATTTTTTGACATTGTTAAAGCTACTAAGTTTATTAATTCTCCCGCTTCTACACCAAATATAGAACATCCTAATATTTGACCATTTTCTAAAATAATTAATTTACAAATACCTGTAATTTCATTTTTAATTTGTGCTGCTGTTAAGGTTTTGAAATAGTTGGTAAAAACTAAAACTTGATTTTTACCATATCTTCTTTTTGCTTGTAATTCTGTTAACCCTATTTGCGCTACCATTGGTTGAGAAGATATTATCCAAGGAATACAACGATAATTAACTTCAAGTCTGGGAAAAAATAGAGCATTTTTCACAGCAATTTTAGCTTCATAATTGGCAATGTTGGCAATATCATAACCACCTAGAATATCACCACAAGCGTAAATGCGATGATTTGTGGTTTGGAGTTTTTTATTCACAACTAAACGCCTTGGATACCATTTTACTCCTGCTGCTGCTAAATTTAAATTATCTATGTTTGGTTGTTGTCCAGTTGCAATTAAAATTTCTTCAGTTTCTATAGCTTTATCTCCAGCTTGCACCCATTTTTGATCTTCAATTTTTCGTATTTGGGTGACGATTGTTTGGTTAAAAATACGCACACCATCAGCTTCTAATTGTGCTATCAATAATTGTCTTATTTCTGGTTCAAGATCAGAAAAAACACTAGGATGATTTAATATTAAATTGATGTTGCAACCCCAACGAGCTAAAGTTTGGGCAATTTCAATACTTTGGGGTAAACCACCAATAATTACCCAATTTTTTGGAGGGTTTGGTGTTTCTAAATATTGCCAAATATTCGCTAAGGTGAGATAACCTGTAGTGTTTAAACCTTCAATATCGGGAATTTTTGGACGTGAACCGCAAGCGAGTAAATAGGTACGGGCGCTTAAAATTCTGTCATTCACTGCAAAACTCAGCTTGGGAGAAGTTTGAAATTTCCCATTACCAATAATTACATCAACACCTTGGGCAGACAAATTAGCAAGAGAATTAAGTTGGTTGATATTTGCTGCAATGCTTTGAGCATACAACTTCGCTTGTGGGTAGGAATAGCTGCAAGTCGGTTGCAATATGGAAATTTGCGATTTTTCTGGTACTCCAGTATTGTTAATTGGCTTGTTCCGGTGAAAATTTGATTTGATGTTTTTACTCTCGTCCATAATGCCAAGAGTTGCCATATCAACGCACTGCTGTGAGATTTTACTTAGTTCGCTGAGTGGGTAATGATAGTTTAATTCATAGTGTATTTGAGGCTGTACCAAGGCAACTTTCGCTTGTAGTTGGGTTGCAGCTAAAGCCGCTTGGTATCCAGTAATACTACCACCAATAATTACAATATCGTAGTCAATTTTCATTGGGAATAGGGAATAGGGAATTGGGAATTGGGAATTGGGAATTGGGAATTGGGAATTGGGAATTGGGA
>NZ_JAQMTI010000191.1:0-6242 GCF_028329225.1 Sphaerospermopsis kisseleviana CS-549
CTCCTGACTCCTGACTCCTGACTCCTGACTCCTGACTCCTGACTCCTGACTCCTACTATAACAAGTAATTAACATTTTCTTAGTTGCATAAATATGTACATTTAAAGTATTTTTTCAGAAAATATGCCATAACAGAAACGAAGATACTACCAGTTGGGTGTCTATACATGAAAAATCCTCAAATTCATTTTAGCGATCGCCGTGCGGAAATTGACCTTTACCAACTTCAGAATTTGTTTAATATAGCCGCTTTTTGGGCGAAAGGACGCAGTATAGAGGATTTAAACAAAGCTATTACTAATAGTGAACAGGTGATTTCTGTTTGGGATGGAGAACAACTCATTGGTTTTGCAAGAGCTAATTCTGATGGCATCTATCGCGCTACAATTTGGGATGTTGTCATTCATCCAGATTATCAAGGTAAAGGACTGGGAATTAAATTAGTAGAAACAGTTTTAGCTCACCCTGTCATGCAAGTGGAGAGAGTTTATTTAATGACAACTCATCAACAAAAATTCTATGAAAAGATTGGTTTTCAAACTAATAATACCACGACAATGGTACTATACAACCAATCGGATCTAGGTTCTATTCCGACTGGAGAAGTTCAGCTTCAGGAGTCACTAGGGGGATAGCAATTTGTAGTCTGCTGCAATCTTGTGTTACTTCTGTGGTGATGGGAGAAGCAATAATTTCTAGTTTTCCTCCCATCGTTTCTAGTAATTTTTGATTAAGTAATAGTTTCATCCCTGATGAGATTTCTATACTATCTTTTATACTATCTTTTATACTGTCTTTTATATTTTCTTGATTTGTGTTATTTTCAGAGGCAATCAAATTTATTTTCTCACTGGAGATGACAGCATGAGAAGGGACATCTAGATAAATATGCACAACATTATTAATAATATTATTTGTAGCTGTATTTGCAGGTGCAATACTACTGGAAAGATGAATACTACCTTCTTCCATTTGTAAAATAGTAGTATCTATTAAATTCACCAAGATTTGACGTAGCCAGCGGTTATCTGCTAAAACATAAATTTCTGGTTTAGGAAATGATATAGTAAAAGGATAATTGCGATTTCCTGCCAACATATAAGTTAATTTATAAACTTCTTCTAAAACCTTAGTTAACTGTAAAGGCTGAATATGTAATTTATTTGTTCCGTGTTCTGTTCTAGCAACACTGAGAATTTCATCAATCATTTTTAGCAATTTCAGCGATCGCTCATAAGCTTGTCCGACAAATTCCCTTTCTTCCTCTGGATTTTCGCACAAATCATTTAAAATTAACTGATGTAATCCTATTAAACCATTCAGGGGCGATCGCAATTCATGGGTAGTCCTTGCCAAAAAACCACCTTGAAACTGGCTCATTTCCCTAGCCAGTTGGTAGGCTAATTGGGTTTGGTTTAATTTGTCTAAAGTTTTTTGTAAAACTTCGGTTTCTTGCTGTTGTGGGGCAATTTCCACAGGAATGGATGAAGATTTAGATGACTTTAGGAATAACTTACAAAAACCTATTCCTAAACCTATTCCTGATCCTAGATATAACCATTCATTTAAGCTAGTCATAGAAAATTTTACTCTTGATTACCATTATCAATTATCAATTATCAATTATCAATTTTAATTACTCCTTGGCGCAAAATTTGCCAATCATTCCCTGTCCATTTAGCAACAGTAGAAGGTATTCCCAAACCTTTATATTCAGTCGCTTCTAAAGTGAGAACATCAGGAAAATTCACTTCTATTTCTGCTCGATTTTCTAAAGCTGGTTGTCCTGATAAATTAACGCTAGTGGTAGCCATTGGTCCAGTTTGTGCTAAGATATTTTGGGCAATTGGATGATTGGGTACTCTAATACCTATAGTAGTTGGATCAGTAGGATTCATCACTTGAGGAATTTTCTCACTAGCAGGTAACACTAAAGTCAATGCACCAGGCCAATATTGACTAACTACCTCCTGCCAAATTTGATATTCAGTCTTATTTCCTCTTACATAATCCCATAAATCCTCGGCTTTAGCAGCCATTAAAATCAAAGGTTTATCCAAACTCCGTTGTTTAGCAGTATAAATTAATTCTGCTTGTGCTGGTAGAGAAGCCAGTGCAGGAACAGTATCCGTAGGGAAACTAATTAGTTTTCCAGCTTTTGCAGAGTTGATGAGAACTTCTAGAGAAACATTCATAAATAAATATCAGAAAATTACTTATCTATTTTTAGATATAATCGCCAAATATCAGGTGACAGGTGACATAATTGGTTTAATTATAAATTAAACTATATAATAATTATGACATCCTGAACATCCTTAAATCCTGAAAATCCTGATTCTGACAAAATCAAATTTTGAAAAATCACCACATTCCTATTAAATCAACATCCTGTAAATCCTATAATCCTGGATATCCTGATTCTGACAATGAAAATCCTGATGCAGAAAACATCATATCCAGGACATTCTACATATTTACATAAGCTATCGCAAACCGTTCTATTCCTGCTAAATCTGCATGAATAGAAATGTCACTATAATTACCATTCTTTTCTAACAATTCTCGCACCGTTTCAGCCTGTCCCGCCATCATTTCAATTAACCACATTCCACCAGGACGCAAATAATCAGGAGCAACTGCGATTAAATGACGAATACAATCTAAACCATCCACACCACCATCTAATGCTAGATGGGGTTCATGTTTCACTACTTCCGGTTGTAATGTCAGTACCGTATCACTGGGAATATAAGGCGGATTTGATACCATCCCGCTAAATTGACCTTGCAAAAATTCTAAGGGTTTCCACCAATTACCTTGGTAAAATTTCACTCGTTCCCCAAAACCTAAACTTTCCGCATTAGTTTTCGCAACCTCTAAAGCTTCAGCACTGACATCTACAGCATGAATCGTCGCATTTGTCAATACCTCCGCTAAACCAAGAGCGATCGCCCCACTCCCAGTCCCCAAATCTGCCCAATGACCTGATTGTAACCCCTTACTTTCAGCAGCGTTTACAGCCAAATCAATCAAAATCTCTGTTTCCGGTCTAGGAATCAAAACCGCACTGGACACAGCGAGTTTAAATTTGCGCCAAGGTGTCACACCAGCAATATACTGTATCGGCAAGCGTTCCTGTAAACGTCTTTGCCATAACTGGTCTAGTTCTGACAAAGAAAACTGCGTTTGAATATGATTCAAGTTTTTGAAGGACTCCAAACGCAGTGTTAAGCGGTCTAACTCAGTTATTTCTTGCAACAGCCAATCAACTTCTACAGGAGAAATGTCCGTAGATAAAGCATCTTTCAGTGCTTGATTACGCCACTGCCAAACTTCCATACCAGTAAATGACTGTTGCTTTGCCATGATTAACGCCGTTTAGAAGGTGCATTATTCTGCTTGGCAGCATTATTTTTAGGCAAAGTCCTAATATATTCTCTAGACTCTGGGGATGGAACCAAAACCACCTGATTTAACCAAGAATCATTTTTATCTTCCAAAGTTTTAATCACCCCATCCACATCTATTACCTGAATATCAGCTTGAGGAAACTTTGGTTTCACTTGGTTCAATAAACCTAGTGCATCTTGTTTACTCAAAAATAAAGGAATCATTTGCTGATTATTCGCACCTAATTGAATTGGTACATAGCCTTTATCTGTCCCAAACCTTACCGCAAATACAGGTACACTCTTAAATTGATCTACTTTTTGACCACTTGCATTTAGTAAAGTTAGAGCGCCTTTAACTTCTTTATCTACAGGTTTGAACGCAAACAACAGTCTATTCTGTTGGTTTTTACTTTGTTGCAATTGCTGATAAATTACACCTAGAGGAACAGCGGTAACTTGCAACTGTTTAGCCATTGTTTCTAGTTTTGGGTCTTTATTTTTGGCATTTTGCAATTCTTTGATAAACGCCAAAGCTTCCTGCCGACTCATATATACACCAGTCACTGAAGCCCCTGGTTGTCCATTTTGTGCGGGTATAGTCCGACTCAACGGTAAACCCTGATCATTCGTAATCAAGTAAACCGGTACAGAATCCAATTTTTCTTTGACTTGTTGTTCTGTTAATGCCAGCACAGGAAAATCAACAGCTACCACGCTGCCAAATAGGGTACTACCTACTAAACCCAGCGTTAAGCCCCAGCGAACCAATGATTTCATAAATACTCCTTATCTCAATATCAATACTTGAATTAACTTAGACAATCAGAAAGTAGTAGAATTTTATACCAACAAAACCAAGTTTAATTATCTAACCAGCTATTTTAGCTTTAAATAAGTTTATTGTGCTAATTGTTAGGAATTTTGCCCTGCTATTCACTACTAAATGCTGTATTTTTCTATTATATTCTCCACCAGGGTTTGATTTTCGGTACTCTTGCTCACAACAATTACAATTAATTGTTTTGTTGTTTGTTTTGTTGTTTGTTTTGTTTGTTTTTCCGTGACGCTAGGACTTGATAAATCGTTCCCATTTCCGATTAACAGAGTTTTTTTATAGCTGTAGATAAGGCCGTGAGGCTCTCAAATCCAAGTAACAAGGATAAGTAGACAGCAAAAAAGCAGCGAACACCATCATAATTCATTCTTTCTCTTAACTCCTGACTCGTATTCCTAACTAGGAACTTGGGTTGTTAGTATGTATTAGTAACTTTTATCAATAACCCAATAAAAAATATATAATCTATACTATACTATTTACTCACATATTAGTGAATTTATAGCAAGTTAACAGTGCTACCATAATCTTAATATTTATCTAAAATCGGGATGACAGGATTTGAACCTGCGGCATCCTGCTCCCAAAGCAGGCGCGCTACCAAGCTGCGCTACATCCCGAAAAACTTTTACTGTTGATAGTTTAGCTGCACATAACAAAAATTATGTTTTGCTCAAGCATCTTTCTAACTATATCATACTAAAAACAGATTGCCAACCCCTTACAGGGAAAAAAATCAAATCACTTCCTTAATAAGAAATAAGAGTTTTTCTGTTGACTCAGCCTGAAAAAGTTGATCCTGCTAGATTAAAGCTCATTGCTCAACCAAACAATAATAGCACATCTTAGGTATGATAGCGAATTTATGGCGGCAACCTGTTTTGTTTGCTTGAGGATCATTGAGGATACCAAAACATCCCTTTAATACCTTCTGGGTCAGGCATAAAACCCATGGTCCGGTAAAAATCTACAACATGAGGGTCAGCGAAAAGAGTAACATTGCTAATTTCTTCACTTCTGAGTTTTTTGAGGACATATTTCATCAATGCCTTACCCAGACCTTGACCTTGGAAGTCTGGATGAACTACCACATCCCAAATAGTGGCATTAAAAGCATGATCTGAGGTAGCACGGGCAAAACCAATTAAACGCCTTTTATTTCCTCGTACTTGCCACATAGACGCGACGAGAAAACTATGTTCAATGGCTTTTTTTACTTTTCTCAGAGGACGACGCGACCAACCCACCGCATCACAGAGTTCTTCTAGTTCATACAGGTCGATATCGCGTTCAGTGCTAAAAACGATACTGTCGCTTCCGGCGCTAGAGTTACCTTTATCTCCCCGTCCATACTCATCAAATGCGGTCGTTTTATTTGTCGCTACAGATTCAGAACTACTAAACCAAGTTTTCCAAAAACCCATGCCAACGTGGTTCGGGTAACATGACTGAATTGGTGACTCTGCTTGAGAGTGTTGAATCATTAGTAAAAACACTGTCTCTGTTCTATCTTCAGACACCTAACCTAAAAAATTACGTTGGGTGTTTTCGGGATGGGGACTTTTGACAGCCAGTTACTAAAAGTTTCAAACCAATCATTTTTAACTTTAGCATTTTGTTTTTACAATCACCTAGCTAAAGCACAGGGTATTTTTGGCAAATTCCTGGACTTTCATCTGCTGGATTGTTTTTAGTGGTTGATTTTTTGTGCCACTGAAATCAAGATACTGCATGATCAGGTATTTTGATGTATCCATATCTATAATTTTGATGAATTTGCCGCTGATACAGACCCAAACAGAATCATTTGCCCAAGATTGACAGCAAAAACGACAATGGAGGCGATCGCTTTAGCCAACTTGTGAACTTAAACCTGCTATATAAAACCTAGACAAAACTAGACTTTACTTTCTACTTCAACGGGAGCATGGGAGCAGTTATCCCTCAGTAGACTTTCACGCCTTAGCCAGACGCGATTGTGTTCCAATTAAGTTTCTGAAAAAGACTACCAC
>NZ_JAQMTI010000192.1:0-2293 GCF_028329225.1 Sphaerospermopsis kisseleviana CS-549
ATCGCTTATCTAATTTTACAACTTGTATCTGTTCCTCAAGAATGGGGTAATAAAATGTTAGATAAATTCCGCTATCTTCAAGCTTGTATGTGTCAACAAATTAGTTATGTTCATTGGATGGAAGATATCATGAGATGTTGATATTTTCACCCTTAATAGGACTACTATAACTGAATATGTAAACTTTTGTAACGACATTCAACATTTCTGGTGTTGTTTATATCTGGTGCTGTCATTTTTATAGTTTTGTGAGTAATTTACTTAGTTTTATTACAAAAATTTTTAATAAAAATTTCAATAAAAAATTGTATATTATTTTTAATGAATTTCAGCATATCAATATATTAATTGCATAATTTAATTTATTATTTAGGATATTTAAGTATCACAAATACTTTGAATAGTCTGCATTGATATTAATCCCTAATTTAATTTCCATTTCCATTTAATCCTATAAACAATAACTTTTATTTTCCTGAAAATCATTATTGGACTTACTAGCTATTTATATTTGCCAGGAATGTATTCAATCAAGTCCAATGGGGTTATAGTCTCATCAATTTTAGACAATTCATTTATACCTAAACAGATGAGTTCCCACTTATTACCTCCAATTTCTGGCATAATGTCAGCTTTTCGTAGTGCCGATACTGCATTAGCACTTATACCCAAATAGTTAGCTAGGTCTTTACCTTTAACCCGATGTCTAGCCATAACTTCGTTCAATTTCCAGCGAATCAAAATTTTACTCATAAACTCAACATTCTAACTTTACTATTTTGATTACAACACAAGTCATTTACGATTATAATTGATAATTTATAATTCGTAATTGAAAGTGGTACAGGGTGAAAACAACAATAATTCTAAACTGAGAAACTTAAAAAATAGTGGTACTTTAAACCATGTAAGTACGAATAATGAATTATTGTTTTACATAAAACTGACAATTCAAATTAACTACTGAACTAAATTGATCAGCAAATTTATTTTCACTTTGAATCATTTGCGAATTCAAGCAACTGAAAGCTTAACTTATGACTAGAAAAAGGAAGAAAATGACCGTGAATGAAAACGAACAGAATCAATCAAATGAAGACACTACACAAAATCAACAGGCAACAACAGATAATCAAACAGTAGAAAATCAAACTGATCCAACAGGAAGAATAGTAATTATCACAGGAGATAAAGGAGGTGTAGGTAAATCCACATTTGCAAGGGGATTACTACATTTATATATCAACAAACAGTTGAAGTATTTAGCTTATGACTCAGATCATCGTAATGCCCAATTGTATAGACATTACGACTCAGCACAACCTGGAGTCAAGCTACTTGATATTTTTACAAGAGGTGGTGCAGATGACTTACTAATAGACTTAGAAAAAGAACTTCCCCCACTGGTATTAGTAGATTTACCAGCCCAGTCAGGTCTGTTTTTTGAGAATTTTGAGAAAGACTTGGGTGTATTTGATACTGTCAAAGGCTTAGGATACAGAGTTACAATGGTGAGTGTATTATCTAGAGTAAAAGATTCAGTAAATATATTACGAATTCTTCACAAATACTGTGGCGATTCCTTCGGAGAGCTTCGCTAACGCGTTGATTATGTAGTTGTAAAAAATCTGTTTCACGGTGAAGCTGATAAATTTGAACGCTACGACAATTCCGATACTCGCACTAAACTTTTAGCTGCTGGTGCAGTGGAAATTAAAATGCCAGATTTGTTTTTCAAACCCTATGACTATATAGATGAAAAAAACTTAACTTTTGGCCAAGTTTTAGAGGATAAAGAAGCCAACATTGTCATCAAATCTCGTGTTTCAGCTTGGTTGAAGGAGTTTGAACAAAGCGTTTTAACTGCTAATCAATTATTGGGGATAAAAGAGGATGCAGTCGTCACAGATCAAGCCGCATGATCAAAATAATTCAGAGGTTATCCCCAATCCCAAACGACTGGTGATGACAGTTGGTGATGCTAGGGTCTGAAAATGTGACCCGTGGATCACAAAATTCTGAGGATGCTACCTGTGGATCACAAACTTCTGAAAATGTGACCCGTGGATCACAAAATTCTGAGGATGCTACCTGTGGATCACAAACTTCTGAAAATGTGACCCATGGATCACAAAATTCTGAGGATGCTACCTGTGGATCACAAACTTCCGAAAATGTGACCCGTGGATCACAAATTAAAATTCTGCCGACAAACGAACGCCAAGTTAGACCTTTAACAACTCTATCCCCAGACGAACAGCGAGAAGTTTGGGCTAAAGCAGTTTCTACAGCA
>NZ_JAQMTI010000193.1:0-6833 GCF_028329225.1 Sphaerospermopsis kisseleviana CS-549
ACTGGTGACTGGTGACTGGTGACTGGTGACTGGTGACTGGTGACTGGTGACTGGTGACTGGTGACTCCTGACTCCTGACTCCTGACTCCTGACTCCTTGATCTCCTGAACTTCTATTTTTTATGAACATCAGAATTGGTAACGGCTACGATATTCACAGATTGGTGAGCGATCGCCCTTTAATTTTGGGTGGTGTTCACATTCCCCATGAACTCGGTTTGTTAGGACACAGTGATGCTGATGTTCTCACTCACGCCATTATGGACGCTATGTTAGGCGCTTTATCTTTAGGAGATATTGGCCATTATTTCCCCCCCAGTGATCCCCAATGGAAAGGCGCTGATAGTCTTGTGTTATTAAAACAGGTAAATCAGTTAATTATTGAACAAGGTTGGAAAATCGGCAATATTGATTCTGTTGTTGTTGCAGAACGTCCCAAATTAAAACCCCATATTGCTACAATGCGAGATAAATTAGCAGCAGTGTTACAACTAGAACCAAATCAAGTTGGTGTCAAAGCTACTACTAATGAAAAATTGGGTCCCACTGGCAGAGAAGAAGGTATTTGTGCCTATGCTGTAGTTTTGTTAGTGGCTGGTGATTAGTTAATAGGAGGATGAGAAAATGTTTAGTTTAGATAAACCTGAAGAATTAGTTAAAATCAGACTAATTTCTAATATTTGGAATAATCAAGTTGATTCACCAGAAAAAATAGAAAGTTTATTTCAACTACCTTCTCCAGATATTATTGTCTTAGATCAAAATCAGCAAATTGCATTATTAGTAGATATCACAACGCAAGAAATTCTGAAAAATCATGAAAATAATTTATCAAAAAATTTATCAAAAGTCAGCAACCTATATTTACAAAACTCTCAGGAAAACCCTAGATTTGCTATATTAGCAAATCTAACAGAAATTAAGGTTTTTAAATCTATTAAGGGCGTATTTGTCAAGCCGGAGATATCATTAAATACAGGAAAAATTCTCAGCCATTATGATTCAGAATTTGGCGAGAAAACAATATTTAAGTTCTATTTGCAAACCCTCATAGTATCTTGGCTAAGAGATTTGACCTATCACTGGAAATCAGAAATACCACCTGCTTCTGAAGAATTAGAAAAAATAGGTTTATTAGCAAAGCTAAAAAATGGAGAAACATATTCACAAAACTATGAAGAAGAGTAGATAATTTATATTTAATTACCAGTACCAGGAATATAAAAATGACCATACTTTATATAGAAACTAACTTTTTAATATCTATTGCTAAAGGACAGGATGCACGAGCGGATAATTTGCTGTATAATCCACCTAAGTCTTTAAAAATATTTATACCCCATGTTTGTTATATAGAAGCAATTACAGTTTATAAATTAGAAAAGCAGGAAAAACTTAATTTTAAAAGAGATATGGAACTAAAAATTAGAGAAATTGCTCGCGATCAAACTTCTAATTATGCGCCCCTATTAGTTCAAAATCTACAACAAGCTATCATTACTAATGATGGCTTACTTACTAAATAGTATTTAGATTTTGTGGTTATATTTTGTGAAAAAAATTATGAAATTCAATAAAAACATTCTCAATCACACAACACGCCTTTTATTACTCATCACCATCCTGTCATTTACAGCATTATCAATCACAGGTTGTAACCCCAGCAACTTCAAAAGTAATGCAACTCAAAAAGTACCACAATTAGTCACCAGTATACTCAGCGATCCTAAAACATTTAACTATCCTCTTAGTTCCGAATCACCTAACATTTTCGGTTATACTTATGAAGGTTTACTCAATCAAAATCCTCTCACGGGTGAACTAGAACCAAATTTAGCTGAATCCTGGGAAGTTTCCGAAGATAAACTCAAAATTACCTTCACTTTAAAGGATAATTTAAAATGGTCAGATGGTAAACCATTAACCGTTGATGATGTCGTCTTTACCTATAACGATATTTATCTGAATAAAGACATCCCCACTAATGTGAGAGATATTTTGAGAATTGGAAAAGATCGCAAATTACCAACCGTGAGAAAAGTTGATAATAAAAGAGTAGAATTTAGTGTACCCGAACCTTTTAGACCATTCTTACAAAGTGCTGGTGCTGCTATTTTACCTGCTCATGTATTAAGAGAATCGGTAAAAACAAAAGATCAAGATGGTAAACCGAAATTTCTAACAATGTGGGGTGTAGATACTCCACCTGAGCAAATTATTGTTAATGGACCTTATAAACTAGAACGTTACGATACCAGTCAACGGATAATTTTCCGTCGTAATCCCTATTATTGGCGTAAAGATGCACAAGGTCAACCCCAACCTTATATTGAGCGTATTATTTGGCAAATTGTTGAATCTACAGATACATCTTTACTGCAATTTCGTTCTGGTGGGTTAGACTTTGTAGGGGTGACACCTGATTATTTTTCTTTGCTCAAAGCACAAGAAAAACAAGGTAATTTCCAAATTTATAATGGAGGTCTTTCATCAAGTACAAGTTTCATTTCTTTCAATTTGAATAAAGGTAAAAGAAATGGTAAACCCCTTGTTAATCCGATTAAATCACGTTGGTTTAATAGTGTGGAATTTCGTCAAGCTATAGCTTACGCAATTGATCGAAAAACCATGATTAACAATACTTTTCGTGGTTTGGGACAAATGCAAAATTCGCCGATTTCTGTGCAAAGTCCTTATTATCTCACTCCAGAACAAGGATTAAAAGTTTATAATTACAATCCTGAAAAAGCTAAGGAATTACTACTCAAAGCTGGTTTTAAATACAATGCACAAAATCAATTAGAAGATGCACAAGGAAACCGGGTGAGATTTGCTTTACTTACCAATGCAGGTAATAAAATCCGTGAAGCAATGGGTTCACAAATTAAACAAGATTTGAGTAAAATAGGTATTCAAGTTGATTTCACACCTTTAGCATGGAGTACTTTTTTAGATAAACTTTCTAATACTTTAGATTGGGAAGCATCGTTGTTAGGTTTAACAGGTGGTTTAGAACCCAATGAAGGTGCAAGTGTTTGGTCTCCTGAAGGTGCTTTACATATGTTTAATCAAAAACCCCAACCAGGACAAAAACCAATTCAAGGTTGGGAAGTTGCACCTTGGGAAGCAAAGATACATCAACTTTATATTCAAGGCGCTCAAGAATTTGATGAAGCGAAGGTGAAAGAAATTTATGCTGAAAGTCAAAAAATAACACAGGAGAATTTACCCTTTATTTATTTGGTAAATCCCTATTCTCTAGGAGCGGTAAGAAATAAGTTTGCAGGAATTAAATATTCTGCTTTGGGTGGTGCTTTCTGGAACATTCATGAAATTAAAATTACAAAGTAGGTGACAGGTGACTGGTGACTGGTGATTGGTGATTGGTGACTGGTGATTGGTGATTGGTGATAAATAATTATCTATTACCCCATTCCCTATTCCCTATTCCCTATTCCCTATTCCCCATTCCCTATTCCCTATTCCCTATTCCCTATTCCCCATTCCCTATTCCCCATTCCCTATTCCCTATTCCCTATTCCCCATTCCCCAAAAAACTGCTGTGAGTCAACCTGAAAATTTAAAATCTCTATTAGAATCTGTTGCTAATGGTACAATTTCCCCAGATACAGCTTTTGAATCTCTCAAAGATTTAGCTTATGAATCTGTGGGTGAGTTTGCCAAAATCGATCATCATCGTCATTTAAGAACCGGTTTCCCCGAAGTTATTTGGGGTCCTGGTAAAACTCCTGAGCAAATTGCTCAAATTATGGAAGTGATGCGTCATCGTACTTCCGTAGTCATGGCCACTCGTATTCAACCAGATGTATATTCTATCCTGCAAAAAAAAGTCAGAGGTTTACAATACTTTGAATTAGCAAGGATTTGTGCGATTATTCCCCATGAAATTCAACCGCGTTTTCCTGGAGAAATAGGTATAGTTTCTGCTGGTACTGCTGATTTACCCGTCGCTGAAGAAGCTGCTATGACTGCCCAATTGTATGGTTTCCGTGTGCAGCGTCTTTGGGATGTGGGGGTGGCAGGTATTCACCGTTTATTAAATAATCGTCATTTGCTTAACTCTGCATCTGTATTAATTGTTGTGGCAGGTATGGAAGGCGCTTTACCAAGTGTGGTTGCAGGTTTAGCAGATTGTCCAGTGATTGCTGTTCCTACTAGCATCGGTTATGGTGCAAGTTTTGGCGGTTTAGCTCCTTTATTAACAATGCTTAATTCTTGTGCAGCAGGTATTGGTGTGGTTAATATTGATAATGGCTTTGGTGCAGCGGTGTTAGCAGGACAAATTTTGCGAACTTCCGAGAAATTACGCTTGGCATCGGATCAAGAGTTAGGTTAATACAGTGAAAACTGCGTATAATTTCGGTAACTGCTGATTGGATCAATTACTGCTAATTCAATAAGCTGATCACCCGTTTGGTAAAGAGATTATGGAATATTTGCATTTTCATGCTACACTGTTTTCCCTTTTGGGAAATATACACATTGATATTAACCTTGTAGCTACTTTGTAGCTACTTTGTAGCTACTAAGATACAAGACCCAGATGTTTTAGGATAGATGCAAAATGCTTGGAATAACTTTGTTAAAACAGGTCAAGTTTGGGCAATGTTAATTGGGATGGTTATCGGCTATATGTTTAAGAGTTTAACAAGTTACGGTTGAATGAATTTTAGATTTTAGATTTTAGATTTTAGATTTTAGATTTTAGATTTTAGATTTTAGATTTTAAATTTTAGATTTTAAATTTTAGATTTTAAATTTGGAATTGATATTCATTCAAAGTCTAAAATCACAAATTGTTATTACCTCTCCTTTCTAATTTATGACCGAAAAACAAACTTGGAGCCAGCGGTTTGAAACCGCTCTACATCCAGCGATCGCTCGTTTTAATGCCAGTATCAGTTTTGACATTGAACTCATAGAATATGACATCACTGGTTCTCAAGCTCATGCTCAAATGCTGGCTCACACAGGAATTATTTCCCCAGAAGAAGGAGAGCAATTAGTTACAGGTTTAGAACAAATTAGGCAAGAATACCGAGAAGGTAAATTTCAACCTGGTATTGATGCCGAAGATGTGCATTTTGCTGTAGAAAAGCGACTTACAGAAATTATTGGCGATGTCGGTAAAAAGCTACATACCGCCCGTTCTCGTAATGACCAAGTAGGAACAGATACAAGACTTTATTTGCGCGACCAAATTCAACAAATTCGCCGATATTTAAGGGAATTTCAAAAAGTATTACTAGATATTGCGGAAAACAACGTTGAAACCCTCATTCCTGGCTATACCCACCTTCAACGCGCCCAACCGCTGAGTTTAGCCCATCACCTCTTAGCATACTTGCAGATGGCACAACGGGACTGGGAACGTTTAGGAGATGTTTACAAACGAGTGAATATTTCCCCCTTGGGTTGTGGTGCTTTAGCGGGAACGACTTTTCCCATTGATAGACATTACACAGCAAAACTATTGCATTTTGATGATATTTATGCTAATAGCTTAGATGGAGTCAGCGATCGCGATTTTGCCATAGAATTTCTCTGTGCAGCGAGTATGATCATGGTTCACCTCAGCCGTCTTTCGGAAGAAGTGATCCTGTGGGCATCAGAAGAATTTCGCTTTGTCACCCTCAAAGATAGCTGTGCCACAGGTTCTAGCATCATGCCCCAAAAGAAAAACCCCGACGTACCAGAGTTGGTAAGAGGGAAAACAGGGCGGGTTTTTGGTCATCTTCAGGCCATGTTAGTAATTATGAAAGGTTTACCCCTGGCATATAACAAAGACTTGCAAGAAGACAAAGAAGGTATTTTTGATGCTGTGAACACAGTTAAAGCCTGTTTAGAGGCTATGACTATTTTAATGCAAGAAGGTTTAGAATTTCGACCCCAACGCCTAGCAGAAGCAGTAGCAGAAGACTTTTCTAATGCTACCGATGTGGCAGATTATTTAGCAGCGCGGGGAGTACCTTTTAGGGAAGCTTATAATATCGTTGGTAAAGTCGTGAAAACCAGTATCGCTGCTGGTAAACTGCTGAAAGATTTAACCTTGCAAGAATGGCAACAAATACACCCCGCCTTTGCAGAAGATATTTATGAAGCCATATCACCCCGTCAAGTAGTTGCAGCCCGTAATAGTTACGGTGGTACAGGCTTTGAGCAAGTTAAACAGGCGCTCATTGCTGCACGTACTCAAATTTTATAACAATAAATAGGTAATTGGTGATTGGTGATTGGTAATTGGGAAAAAAATAAACTGTTGCCTTCTGCCTTCTGCCTTCTGCCTTCTGCCTTCTGCCTCCTAAAAACAAGGGCGTACAGATAAAAATAAATGTACGCCCAAACATAGCAAATTAATTCCAGAGTAAATATTCAAAGAGTAAATATTCAAACAGTAAAATTAATCAGCAGCGTCCATTGCTGCTGCCCCTGTTTCTTCATCTTCACTCTTAGGTGGTCTTTGTTGGAACCGTCTTTGCATTCTTCCTGTCGTAGTCCGTTTACGAAACTTCCTGGCATAAGCCTGGTTCCGTAGCGCCTTTTCTTTTTTCGGGTTACGGCGCTTGGCCATATTCACCTCATGAATAAACAACAAAAAACCTACACTCAGGCAATATCCAGTTACCGATGTTATTGATACACTTTCAGCCTAGTGTAGAAATCAAAATAGTTGAAACAGTATCCTAGTCTACCTTATTTAATGGAGGTATGTCAAGCCGGATTGATCATAATTTTTCTTATGAGTCAGGAGTTTAAGGAGTCAGGAGTTCAAGGAGTCAGGAGTTCAAGGAGTCAGGAGTTCAAGGAGTCAGG
>NZ_JAQMTI010000194.1:0-5377 GCF_028329225.1 Sphaerospermopsis kisseleviana CS-549
ACTGGGGACTGGGGACTGGGGACTGGGGACTGGGTAATTCATTTTATTTTTCCCAATCACCAATTACTAATCACCGTTCAACCATTCCATTTTATTACCGTATTCTTCTTGATCTTGTTTACTATTTTTGATGAAACGACAATAACCATTCATATTTTTTTCAATTTTCTCTCTCAGTTCATTAACCCAATTTAATTGTTCCTTTGTACAATAACCAAGACTTTCTGCAATGATAAAAATACTGGCAGTTTCTGTTAATGAACCACGAGCAATATATAAAAAACGTAAGCGGTCAAGATAGTGATAACGTCCATAGCTTTCAGCTATATTTAGAAGAATACTACATGAAGATCGGCGCAATTGATCACTGAGGTTGTAGCGTTCATGGTTTGGTAAACTATCTGCTAAACGATATGCTGCTTTGAGTAACTTCAAACTATCTTGATAAAAATCTAAAGATTCAAAGCTTTTATTGTCCATAAACAATATTTGGCGATTGGTGATCAGGAATAATACTACCCATTACCCATTATTACTTACTCCCCAGTCACCTGTCACCTGTCACCTGTCACCAGTCACCAGTCACCAGTCCCCAGTCACCAGTCACCAGTCACCAGTCACCTCCACACCTCCTGGATCGCAAATTCTTAATTTAACTACTGGTTCAACGTCTCTTAAACTACGTTGGGCTTTGAATTTCTGTCGTTCTTGGGTTTGTTTCTCGGTTTGGGGATCGTAGGGATCTAAAAGCAAGGGGGAAAGAATTTCTAGTTCTTTCTGATATTGCAAGCGTTGATCTTGAATGACTATTTTTTCCCAGGTATCCAAAAGGTTGCTGACTGCTTTCTCTATATCTTGCACAAAGTTAGCGTCTGCTGTGGGACTATGCATGGCTGCACGTTGGGCGATCGCCTGAACTACTATTTCATCTAGTTCTTTTCTATACTGATTAATATAATTAGCTCCCATTGCTTCTGTCATCTCTGGTTTGCCTAGTCTACTTAATGCCACTGTCACCCCGGCTAAACCCCGATCTAAGGCACGGGGTGAAAATGGTGTGACGCTTGTTGCTTCTACGGCTCGGTAAAATGTCCTATGCCAATGGGCAAAACGTTCATAATGTGAGCGATCGCGTGGGCGGTGGATATTCAGTAATGTTACTACTAATCCTGGTTTTTTGGTATCTCTCCCGACTCGGCTGGTAGCTTGGATATATTCGGCTGCGGTCTTGGGTTGCCCTAATACTACCATTAATCCTAGTCTGGTAATATCCAACCCCACAGATATCATATTTGTGGCTAAAGCGACATCAACTTTTTCCGTTTCTCGAAATGGTAATGCTAACCGGCGTTTGGTTTCTGCTACTTTATTGGTGCTGATGCGGGATGTTAACTCTGTGGGTTCGTCGTCTATTTTGCGGTTAGCAAATAAACCGGCTGTTTCTCCGTAACGTCGCCGTTCTCCGTATTTGATCAGTCGGGAGTTTACCTCATCTTCTACTAAGCGCCGACTTCCCCCCAATTCTCGCAAGGAGTTAAAATAACCTAACAAGGTCATATAAGGATCAGCAGGGTTTTCAGGGTTTTTCTTCCCGCCTAATTCTAACCAGATTTTCTGTGCCGCTCCTAATAATGCTAAATAAGATTGTAATAATACTACTTTTAAACTGCGTCCTTGGGCGGCTACTCCTACATATAAACGCCCTGGGGAGTCTGTCACAGGTACGGTTTTAGCAAAAAATGAATCGTGGCGATCTGGTCCGGGTGGGGGAAATATTTCCACCTGTTGACGGGCAAATAAAGCCTGGATCTGTCTGTCTGCTCGGCGTACTGTGGCGGTTGAGGCGATGATTTTCGGGCGGACATTTACACTATTATAACTTATGGTGCAGAGAGCGTCAATAGCAGTTTCATAAAGTCCTACCATTGTTCCTAAAGGTCCAGAAATTAAATGTAATTCGTCTTGAATTACTAAGTCTGGAGGGGGTAAAAAGGTTTTTAATTTTTTTAAGTTTGTTCCTGTAACTTTTGCAGGTGGATCTGCGTGACTAAAAAAACCAAGTTTTTGATCATAATGAGTAACTTTACCGAATAAGGCCGCAGTTTGTCCCACCCAAGGTAAGTTAGCAAATTTATCCACGGTGGCAATGATAAAACAAGGAAGTTGTCGGTAAATTTGCTCATCTACGGCGATAATAGGCAGAAAATTGTTACCTTTCCAAACACAGGCGGGTTTTCCGTCGGGGTGGGTTTTGCGGTTGGAACAGGAAACTTTTAACTCTGTGGGATAATCGGCATTGGGTAATAATTGAAACGCTCGACCGGATAATTCTGTACCACACCAAGGACATCTTTCTAAAGGTATGGGTTTGGGTTTGGTTTTTTCATCCTGTTGAAAAGCTATTGTGCGTTCACGGGCAGAATTTTCATTTTTGTCGCCTTTTTTACCCATTTTGTTGGGTGTAGCACTGTCTCCTACCCATAAACCAATATTAAACGGATGTTGACCGAGTATGTCTGGGTGTTGTTGTCGTTGTAATTCTAAGGCACAAATGAGAGTTGTAGCTCGTTCTAATTGGTCAAGGGTGAGTAAGCGTAGGGTATAACGCATTAAAACTGTGAGACCGGCGGAGTAAATGCTAGGGTCTTTGAGACGACGTAAAACCAAGGTAAAAGCAGCTAAACCGAGATAAGCTTCGGTTTTTCCGCCACCTGTGGGAAAAAACAGCAAATCTACGGTTTCTCGGTCTGGGTGGATAGGTTGGCTAATACTGACAAGATTCAGGAGGAGGAAAGCTAACTGAAAAGGTCGCCATTTGGGGGTAGGTGCGTCACTAGGGGCTTTATTTGGGTTATCTTGACAAAAACGCTGTCGGCGGGCAGTTGCTAGGGCTTGGTTGGCTATTTGGAAGGCTTGAAATACTAGGGGGTCGTCTAATTCTTGCAGACCTGCGGCAATACGTTGATTAATTATATTAGCTTTGTTTAATAACTCTTGGGCGGTTTTGGCTAGGTGGGGTGGGGTGGGAATAGGTTGTTGAGATATCCAGTTTGCATATTCCGTCACTATCGCCCCAATCATATCACGAACAGTATCAGCGTTAGGGGCTTGGGCTAAAGCTTCCATTCCCAGTTCTAAACCGGCGATATTTGCAGCTTCCACCCTGGGAACTTCTGCGGTGGGTATCCAGGTGGTAGAAATTTCTTGACATTGGTTATTTTCCAGGAGTGCAAGCGCAGAGATATTATGACCAACTGCATATTCACAGTCATCACGGTATTGGAGAGATGCGATCGCCTCATCTTGGTCTAGAGTATTTTCTCCCCGCAAGTCAGGACGAGGAACAAATATATCTGATATATCTGATATATCTGATATTTCTGAAGTGCGAATAGTTAAACCTGCTTGAAAAATAAAACTTTCATCTTGTTTACTGTGGGGTTGATAAACACGATGGTTAACAACAAAAACAGAAACCGACTGTGTACCGATGGGAAGTTGAGGAGAAGTTGCAACGGGACGACGGGAAATATAAAGTTTTAACCCACTATTTAAACCATCTCGATCACTCACATCAAGAGAAATTTGCTCATAATTGGCAGGTAGGGAAATTGGTATAGTAATAATATTAGGAAAGCGATGCCATAATATTTCTGTTGGGGGTTTGCTGGGTTGTTCTTCGTTATTATTTTCTGCTGAAGTTTCTATTTCCCGTTCTTGGGGTTGATAGTCTCCCCATTCTACAGTTACTTCTAATTTTTCAGTTGTTGCAGGAACTAAAAAACTCAACCCGATGGAAGAAGGGAAAGGTGCTTTTCTTGCAGCAGCGGTTTCTGGTGTTTTGGCATCTTCGGCGATATCTTTATTAGTAATTACTTCTATTGTATCATCTGCTGTGGGGTCATATTTCATTTCTACCGGCGCACCAAAGGGAACTAAAAACCCGGTAAGATACCATTTAGATGGGGGTTGGTTTAAAATTTCGGTTTGATATTCTAGGTCTTGGGAAGTTGGACCGATTAAATCTAATTTTAGGGCTTTTTGGATATAAGTGCGAACGTCTTGAGATTCCATATTTTTGGGGACTGGGGACTGGGGACTGGGGACTGGTGACTGGGGACTGGTGACTGGGGACTGGTGATTGGTGATTGGGATATAATTATTTTATTCTGTAGGTTGGGTTGACGCAAGGAAACCCAACATTTTAATTTCATGACTGGTTGAACATAGATTGTAGCAGGTGAGAACTAGCACGAAAATTAGTTTTTTGTAATGCGGTAATTGTTGTTTTCAAATCAATTAAATTCTGATTAGCTGCTAAATTTAAAATACCCAATAATCCGGTAATTTTTAAACCTCTAGATTGGGCAATTTGACGAGCGGCTTTTTCATCTATAATAATTAAATTAGCTTGGATTCTTTCGGCTAATAATATTGCTTCTTTTTCTCTCTGATGTAAGTTTACTAACATATTATCATCAGGAATGTTAACAGCAGCGACTTCCAACCATTCAGGAATATTTGTGATCCATTTTTGTACCTTTTCCGGTGTTCCTGTTGCTTGTAGTTCTTGGTAAACAGCTTTGGGAATCATGACTTTACCAAATAATTGTGGTAATAAATCAATTTGTTCAATGATGATTAAATAACAAATTGGTGAAGTATCTGCAACTACAATCATGATGATAAAACCTGATTTAATGTTTCCATATCTGCTGCTAAATCTGCTTCTGTATAATCTAAATCAACATGAGCATTTTTTAAGAATGTTTCTGTTTCCCATCGGCTAGAAAAATGTAGTAATTCTTGAATTTGTGCAGTTGTGATCATGCCATTTTTATAAGATTCAATAGCTAATACTTCTAATATTTTTTGTGGTAAGTTATGCCAATTTTGTTGTAATTTTTGTCCAATTTCTTCAGGTATTTCAATGGTAATTTGCATATTTTTAACTCTTGTTAGTTAGTGATTGGTGATTGGGGTATTATTATTTTATCCTGTAGGTTGGGTTGACGCAAGGAAACCCAACATTTTTATTTAACGCAGATGAACGCAGATAAACACAGATGATAGATGATAAGATTATCACTTTTTGTCTGAATCAGGTCGTTATCGAGCGAAGTCGAGATAATGTCCAGGATTTGAGGATTTATGACTAACGTCACGCTTCGCTATCAGGATGGTTTTTTTAAGATTATCATTTTTGTCTGAATCAGGATGTCCAGGATTTAAGGATGTACAGGATGGAATTTTTAAAGATTATCATTTTTTGTCTGAATCAGGATGTCCAGGATTATAGGATGTACAGGATGGAATTTTTTAAGATTATCATTTTTTGTCTGAATCAGGATGTCCAGGATTATAGGATGTACAGGAT
>NZ_JAQMTI010000195.1:0-7012 GCF_028329225.1 Sphaerospermopsis kisseleviana CS-549
AACGCAATTGCAATACCTGTCGTACTGGTAGTTGTTTTGAGCGCGTAGGGGGATAATTGACTATCCCTTTTGAGCAAGTCTTAAAGAATCTGCGTGTCTTTAGACCGCAGAGTGTCAAAGTAGGGAAGTTTGATCAATATCTTGGGCTGATGGGGTTAGTTGATATCCGGTAGATTCCTGGTAATCTGTCTAAGAGGTTGTTTGAAAAGTATTAGATGAAACCGATAATCTCTAGAAACCTAACCCCCCTTCCCCCCTTCCCTACAAGGGAATGGGGGTTTCAAAGCCTCTCCCCGCGTCGGGGAGAGGTTTGGAGAGGGGTTTATTTAGGGTTTGCTGAAAAAATGCAAAACGCAGATAAATCAAAAGTTTGAGGCTGATAAATAGGAAAAAAGTGCAAGGGTTTTGAAGGGTATACGTGAAAAAGTGTGCATTTTTTGGTATTTCGAGAGATGGAAAAGGAATTTTCAAACTTCCTCCTGACTCCTGACTCCTGACTCCTGACTCCTATCCCCTCATGGAAAGACTTTCTCAGCATGTCCTATTTATACATTAAAAACTTTTCAAACATCCTATAAGTGGGATACTAAGCTTTTGTGTGTTTAATTTATATTAAGTCTAGCGGGCTGTCCAGCCCGCACCAGATTAGGATGATCAAAGTATCATTGAACATCATGCCCAGATACCCCATCCAAACGCTAGGTATTTAATTAACCTACATGAACCGCAAAACGTACTAGATTTTCTTGACCAAACTGCAATGAATCCCCATTCATGAGGCGATATTGGACACCAGGACTTAAAGGAGTTCCGTTTAAATAAATACCATTGGTACTCATGTCAACAATCATGTAGCTATTTTGCGACCAATCCCAAGACACTCGCGCATGACGACGAGAAACTATTCCTTCGTTGGGGATACCAGTTAGGTCAATTTCTGGGGGAATAGTAATGCTTTGACTGCGGCGACCAATAAAACCTGCTTCCCCTGACCATTGAAATTCTCTACCTGAAAAGTGAATGAGTTTGAGAAGTGGTACTTTGGGTGTCGGTGGGGGATAAGGTGGCTGTATAGGTTGTATGGGTGGGCGTGGCTGATAATTGGTTTGATCGTCAACTGGGCGTTGGTTGATAGGTTGAGGTGGTGTTGGTCGTGGTGTGGGTTGAGGTGGTATGGGTGTCGGTATCGGTGTGGGTTGAGGTGGTGTGGGTTGAGGTGTAGGTGCTACTAGATTACCCAAAGGAGTTCCACACCAAGCGCAAACCTTGGCATTATTGGGTAGGATTTTGTTAAAATATTCACAGCTTGGGTTAGGACAACGATTTGCAGCCATAGTTATTTAAATCATCAGGTATGGGTTGTAAAGGGACAAGACCTACTTTACTAAGTAAACACTGACCCTGACGAGTAGTTAGTATCTCAGCAAAGGTAGAACCAGCAGGAGGGCGGCTGTTGTCTTTGGGGTAAACTACAAATATAGGGTATCCTAAAGGGTAACTTTGGAAAGCATTAACATCAAAAAAATAGTCATCATGCTGGCAGAGGTTGTCTGAAGTTTTCAGAGGACGGCGTTCGCGTTTTTGAAATAGCGGTTGAATAGCTGGTTTGTTACCATCTACTATAGCTAATGGATAGCCTGTACACTGTCCCTTGATTTTACTAATCATGCCAAAGCCAATGATACCAGTAGTTTGTCCGTTGAGAATTTCTTGACGGATTTGATTTTGGGTTCTGGTTGTATCCCACTGAGTCACTTTGGCTGCAAATAAAGCTTGATCCTGGGGGTCATTTTTTAGCACTATTTCTATAAATTTACTGTTGGCTTCTGGTTCTGTAGGGGCAAATGGTCTAATTTCTAAATTCGGCAGATTACTATTAATTTGCTGCCAATTTGTAATTCTTCCTGTATAAATTTCACGCAGTTGATCGATTGTAATTTGACCACCGAGTGCATCTGTCATATTGTCATTTTTTCTACTAAATTCGACATAGACTAATAACCCATCATAAGCAACTGATTTTTTATCTAGTTCCCCTGATATTTTCTGAGTTAAACTGGTGATGGCAAAGTCTTTTTCTCCTGCTTGGACTACTGCTATCGGTTGCCCCAGATTTTCTAAATTTGATGACGCTACGGGAGTATATTTAAAAGTCGCTTGTGCTTCTGGTTTCGGTTGATATAGTAAATCTTCTAAACTGTCTTTTCCTACTTTTTGTTTGATAATAAAAGTCCATGTACCAGGATTTTCCCCTGTGTAATTAAATTGCCCAGCAGGTACATTATTTACATCGGCAAATCTCCGCCGCAGTTTAGACCATTGTAAATATTTGCTACTATCATCATGTTGATTAAAATACTTAACATAAGCAAAAATTCCTCCTCCCAATAATAACAAAACTATGATTAATAACCACATTGATACTTTTTTAAGACTTTGCTCAGGTTGTGTTTGAGAAGATGAATCTGAATTATTTGTTTGACCTTCTTTGGGTAATTTTATGAGTGCTTGCCGTGCTAATTCTGCACTTGTAAAAGGTGTATGTATGCCAATTAATTTTTCAATAAACTGCTTTAAATAAATATCTGTAGTAGACCAATGTTGATTGTCTCTGGGGTCTAGAGGTTGATTATCAGCATAATTTATCGTGCTTCCTGCTAGTAAATAAAAAGCTACTAGTCCTAATGATTCTAAATCTTTTTCTTTTTGAGCAGGTGCGGGTTGGGTAATGGCTGGGGGAATAAATAAGTTTTCCCAAATTGCTAAATCACAAAGATATATAGAAAATTGTTCATGTTTGGTTAATTTATTGGTTAATTTAATTAATATACTATCTAAATTTATGTTGCTGTGAGCAATACCTTGTTGTACTTGATTGGAGGGAAAAAGTATTTTTTGGCTGTGGAGAAATTCTAGAGTTTGTAGGGTTTGATTCAGTATTTCTCTCACCTGAACGGCTGTCATTTTCCCGTTTTGGATGAGATATTGATGTAAGGTTTGGGATGCTTCTATGGCTTGGGTGATTAAATAACAACGTTCTAATTTTTCATCAGCAATGGCTTCTAATGTGTTAACTAAGCGAAAATTTTGCATTCTACTATCTGCTAACTTTATTCCTCCTAAACGTTGAAAAAGTTGTTTACGATCGCCTGATTCTTGGTCATTAAAACAACGTTTGGGCAGCAAATATTCTTTGATTTCTACAGGCTGTTGATCCTTAATTTTTACACCCGAATATAAGCGCCCATAACCCCGCACGCCTAAATAATTAGTTACCTGATATGTACCAGAGTTACCTTTTATTTCTGCTTGCTCTGATAAAGTCGCAGGAAAACCACATTCTAGACAGAATTTAGCACCTTTGAGTGCTTGGGCGGTTTGGCAAGGGCGATCGCAATTTAAAGGATTATTGTATGAACAGATGTATTCTGGATAAAAGGAAGCAAATGATGTCATATACAAAAATTTTTCACCATTATTGTGATTCCATTTTCACTTTAAACGAGTTTTCTGATTTCATAGCTTATATCCGACGCTGAAATAAAACCCGTCATCCTGGGCATTTACGCCACGGTCATCTAAATTAATTAAAGGTAGACTGTAATCTAAGCGTATATTGAAACCTGGTACAAGTTGCCACAACACTCCTACTCCCGTACCAGCTAAAAAGGTTTGTCTCTGTAGGGTGTTAGGGTTATCATCTTTATTCCAGACATATCCTAAATCAAAAAATGGCGCTATCTTGATTGATGAGTTGCCTTTTTCATCTTTAGATAGTGTGATTTGATTTTCTACAGCAAATCTTACTCCGTTGTCACCTGCACGGGCATTTTGCCGATAACCACGTACTGACTGACCACCACCAATTATAAATTGCTGTGATGGTAATAAACTATTAGGTGTGAGTTGTATTTCTGCTTGGGCAAATAATAAATAGTTATCGCTGATTCTTTGTAATCTTTGTATTTGTCCTAACCAACTGAAAAACTGACCATCAGGAATAGGATCGTCGCTTCTGGTAGCATCAAATACGTTTATACCCAGACTAAATAAAGAACGTAAAGACCATGCACCTTGGAAATCCCTTGATAAATAGTCTTGTCCAAATTTAATTACTCGTGTTCTGCTGTTAGCGTTTTCATCTGGACCAAAACCGAATGCTGTCGGACCTGCAAAAGTAAAGGTTTGACCATCTTGGATACTAAAACCCAAGGATAATGCAAATTCTTGCCGCAGCGATCGCACTAAAGGTTGACGAAAACTGATTTCATAGAGTTGGGACTCACCGCGAATATTGGCATTTTTAAAAGGTTCTTGGATAACTTTATTATTATTAATAGCTGTTCTCAGTTGCACAGTCCCATTCATGGTATTTACTGGGATGCGATAACTGAAATCATAGACATTTGATCCGCCTCTGGCTGTAAAATAATAAGATGCTGCCAGTTCATCACCCCATCCTGTGAGATTACGATAAACCGTATTGATACCAAATCTTTCTGAACCTACACTTGGTGGGGAATAGTTATCAACATTTAAACTAGCTTCTAGAGGGTTAGCTTCGGTAACTCTGACGACTAGGATATTTTCACCTAACTTAGTACCCGGACGGAGACTACCTTCTACGTTGGAAAATAAGGGGTCTGTTTTTAATAATCTTAACTGCTCTTCTATATATACTGCGGACAGGGGTCTTTTCATTCCTAATGCTATACGCGATCGCACATAATTAGGATGAATATGTTTTGTACCTTCAACTTCAATTTTCTCTAAACCTCCTTCAATTACCCGTATTTTTACGACACCATCAGTAAAGTTTTCGTCAGGGACAATTGCAATTGCTCTTGAGGTCAGATATCCCTGATCTAAGTAGAGTTGGGTGATTCCATCAGCAACTTTTGTCAGTTCTTCTAAACTCACAGAACGTCCTTCTACTTCCTTAGTCAAGGTGTTCAATTGCTCTTGGTTAAAAATTGTACTCCCCAATACTTCAATTTTATTAACTTGAATCTTTTCCGTTTCGGTTTCAGTTTCGGTTTCAGTTTGAGTTTCGGTTTCTGAAGGAACTATTGGTTGATTTTCTGGTGTCAGTGGTTCAGCATCAGGGACAGGTTGTATAAATCTTTTCTCATTGGTGTTATCTGCTGGATTTCCCCCTTGTGCTAAACTATTTTTTGATATTTCTAAGAACACTGAATAACTCACAACATCCGTATTCTTTACTACTTCTTGATTGGATTCTAATTGTTGATTTGGTTTATTTGTAACTTGTGTTAGCAGATGATCAGGTTGTTTTAATAATACAAACGAACTAGATGATCTAGCATAACCTGGTGATGCAGAGAACAATAGCAGTGTACTGGGAATGAAAAATACACATAAATTTCTTCCTTGTAAATACCAACGCATAAAATTATTACTCCTATATTACTCCCATATTACTCCTGTATTAACCCTGTCTTATTCCTGTATTTTATTTTTTCACTTATATCAGCTTGTAGTTTTCAAATTAACACGCAATGTTCTCTTTGGATCGAGAAATGGCAAAATTTTGGTATTTTTTCCATCAATAGCGGAAATGAGTTGAGCCTTAACATAAATTTAAGTTTTGCTTAATACCCCATCAGTATTGAAAAAACAGGTCTAAATACTATTTACTATTCCTGCTGCCAATTAATCTAGTTGATTAAATTACAAATTGTTACAACTTAAGTAAGTTTTGATTACGCATTTTAACAGACAAGATGCTAAAAAGCCTGTAAAATCTCGATTTTAAAGGTACAGTAGTCAAAACACTGATGTTAGTTTTGTGAAGTTTAATTGATAATTGGCAAAATTTCAGGATATACACTTATATTCATAATGGTATTAAATAAGAGACAATTCAAATTTCAACTGGTGTATTAAACCGTTGAAGTTAGGGAATAGAGGAAATTATATGAATTTATTAGCTGACAAAATAGGTCTATTGCTTATGACACCAGCGATCGCTGTTGTCACCCTGCTGCAAACCATAGCCATCGTCAAAGCACAATCTATCACTACTGATGTAGGTCTTGGTAATACTGGTACTAATGTCACCCCCAATGCGAGCAATAACAATCAGCTTGACATTACTGGTGGTGCTACTTCCTCAGATGGTGCAAATCTCTTTCACAGCTTTCAAAACTTCGGACTCAACAACGGCGAAATAGCAAACTTCATATCTAACACCAACATCCAAAACATTCTTGGGCGTGTTGTTGGTGGAAATACTTCTGTAATTAACGGAACTATACAAGTAACAGGCGGAAACTCCAATCTATTTTTAATGAATCCTGCTGGTATCCTTTTTGGTGCTAATGCCATCTTAAATGTACCTGCTGACTTTACAGCTACTACCGCGAATAGTATATTACTCGGTAATTTAAGATTTAATGCTCTTGGTAATAACGATTATACAAATTTAGTAGGAACTCCCAATGGCTTTGCTTTTTCTACTACACAAACAGGCAGTATTGTTAACCTTGGTAATTTAGCGGTTGGTGCCGGCAAGAATTTAAACATCATCGGTGGTACAGTTGTCAGCACTGGTAGTTTGTCAGCACCAGGGGGTAATATTATAGTAACATCAGTGCCTGGTGGAAATCTCCTTCGCATCAGTCAACCAGGACACCTACTCAGTTTAGAAGTTGAAGCACCATCACCTGCATCACCAAATCCTCCTAGTTTGTTAGATTTATTGACTGGTAATATTAACAGTGCTAGTGGTGTAACTATTAACAACGGAACAGTAGAACTTACAGGTTCAGGAATAACCGTAAATTCCGGTAATGTAGTTGTTAAGGATATCACATCTGCATCTACTACTTTATCCGCTGATCAGAATTTAACATTAAATGGCAATATTACCACCACTGGAAGTCAGACTTATAACGATAATGTCACCATTGCGAATAACCCCACATTAACAGGAAATGGAATTACCTTTAATGAAACTGTAGACGGTAATAGTAATTTAACCCTGAATGCA
>NZ_JAQMTI010000016.1:0-19500 GCF_028329225.1 Sphaerospermopsis kisseleviana CS-549
ACTTTTTTCTTGGAATTTATTGAACGTCGTTCTCAAGCTGCTGGTTTTGGTGAAGGTAATTTTCGCGCTTTATTTACTGCTATGGAAAGCGAACAAATTAAACGGGGGTTTGTAAAAGGTGACTGGTGACTGGTGACTGGTGACTGGTGACAGTAAGAAGGAAATATCTCGTTATCTTGTTTATCTCGTTTATCTCGTTCCCAGTTTCTAACTGGGAATGTGATCAAAGAGGCTCTGTCTCTGTTATAACTTAGTTTCTCTCCTAAAAATAATAACTTATTCAAAATAATCTCCACCAGAACCAAACTTCCAAGCATCTAGCCAACGATGATAATAATATTGTTGATCTGAAGGCAGATTTTTAATTATTGGTTCTAAGATAGAACTGAGGGAAAATAAAAGAGTAAATATAAATAAATTCCCATAATGTAATATCCAATCAAATAAACTTAATAAACCAACTTGAGGAATAATCTTGGACACCAAGACAGGATGAGAGAAACCTGTTTTTAACAAAGTTTGAGTTAAAGCAGAAAACTGAACCACATCTTGTAAAAAAGGCTTTAAAACCGGATTTCCTAATTTTTCCATTTCTGCAAACACAGATGATAGAAGTTGGTTAATTTGCTGGGGAGGAATTTGTTGATTTACACCCACACTCATGGCTTTTTGAAATAACCAAGTTACACTCAAACTCGGTTGATATGGTTGCAAAAGTTTTAAAGATTGGGATGATAATTGATTGGTTTTTAATGCTTCCTCAATACCAAAAGTTAACCGTTGTAAATGACGAATCATAGCACCAAAACCGCCAAAACTCAAAGGTGATTGATTTCCGCTACTATCACCCACGGGTAAAATACGATCCCAAAGAGTTTGTAAAGGACTTTCGCGGTAACTGGGAAAGAAACCAAACAACGCCCGTTTAAAATTTAATTGACTAATTTCCACACCTTGATACTCTGGTAAAAGGCGAAAATATTCCTCAAATAAATCTTCTAAACTCAAGCGTTGGGGTGCTGCATCCATATAGGTAAATAAATAAGTTGTTCTTCCATCCTTAGCGGGAAAAGCTTCCCAAAAATATTGACATTGATTTTGTAAAGGAGTGAAAGATAACAACAAATCTCCTGATTCATTTTTCGGAAAACCTTCTGCACAACTTCCCACCACTAAACAAAGTGCATCTGGTTTTTTCCCTTGACGTGCTTGTTTACTAATAGGTGAAAGATGTCCCATTGCATCAAGTAATAATCTGGCTTTAAATTGGTTATTGACTATTACCCCATCGGGATGAACTACCACTTTATTAAAAGGAGTATTTTCAAATAAAATTCCTCCCACCGATAGAAACCGATTTTTTAAAGTTGCGAGAAGATAAACAGGGTCAACACCAATATTTAAAACATCTTCTACCCAAACTTCTGTACCACCTGAAAAACTCACTCGTGCGGGATTATATTCAGTGACAATAGTTGTTTCTAACTCTGTTTCTGTTAATAAGTCTAATTCTCTAAATACTGATAATTCTTTGCGAGAAATATTCCATTCCTGTTCTCTTCCTTGTAAAATTCCTCTCTCTAATAATGCTACCCGCACACCGCGCACAGCTAAAGCACAACCTATTAAAATTCCTAATGTTCCACCGCAGATTATTACATCCCAGTCTACAGAATTTAAAGGTGCGGAGTTTTGTTTAACTACTTCTGTGAATGTTTGGTTATCGCTTCGCAAAGATGTTAAAATTTGGTCGGTGCGCCGTAAACCATTTAATACATTTCCGGGAAGTTGAGAAAGAATTTCTTCTGTTAAAGTCATGATCATTAATTTTGTTTGATTTAGGATTTTCAGGATTTTCAGGATTTTCAGGATGTTATTGAAAATAATATTATATATCTATTTTTTGGATAAATGAACCACGAAGAAGCGAAGGACACGAAGGGAAGATGTTTTGAGAGAGATTTTTTGTGTTTGCAGAAAACTGACAATCTCTTTTTCTTCTTTGCGTCTTTGCTTCTTAGCGTGAAATAAAATTACTTCATGAATCCTGTACGGGGGAAGCCTTCGGGCAATCAATTATCAATTTTTTCCCAAGGCTATTTTCCTGTAAGGGCGAAGCATTCGGACGATAAATTATCAATTTTTATCACAGGCTATTTTCCGAATGCTTCGCCCCTACTTCGCCCCTACTGACTCCTGAATTATTACTAATTATTTATCCTTTTCCAATTCAATTCCCTGGTATTTTTATCCCAATGCCAGCGTATTAAATTAGCAGGTTGCTTGGGCGTAAGTGTGGGTAAATTGATGGCTTTTCTGGGTGCATCTGTAGCTAAGAAAATGGCTGTTTCTACATCACAAATGCCCCATTTGACTAAGTTCTGTACTCCCTTGAATAAAGGAAAGGTTGTACCTGATAATGTCCCATCTGCTAATCTGGCTGTGCCGTTTTTAACGGTAATTTTGCGATCATCCCAAGGATATTCCCCATCTGGTAATCCTAACGGTGCTAGGGCATCACTGACAAGAAATAATCCTTTACTCGCACGTAACAAAATTTCTAACATGATGGGGACTACGTGCTGTCCATCAGCGATAAAACTACTCATCACGTCGGGATTGTTCATTGCTGCACCTAATAATCCCGGTTCGCGGTGATGTAATGGTGGCATGGCATTGAACGCATGAGTTACCATTGTTGCACCGGCTTTAAATGCTTGTTGTGCTTGTGCTGCTGTGGCTTGGGAATGTCCTAAACTAACGGTGATACCCAAGGAACGCAAATAGGGGATCACTTCCCCTGTGGGATCTAATTCTGGTGCTAAGGTGATAACTTTGACAATTGAGGCATAATCACCTAATACCCGTTTGACTTCGTTCATTGTCAGGGGTAATAAATATTCTGCTGGATGTGCGCCTCGTTTACCGTAGTTTAAAAATGGTCCTTCGAGATGAACTCCCAGGATTTTTGCACCGGACTTTTGGCTATAGTTGGAAATGAGGGTGAGCGATCGCTGAATATTTTCTACAGAAGTTGTTACCAGTGTTGGTAAATATCCATCAACTCCTGCATCCCACAAATATTGTGATATTTCTTCTAACCGATGGATGTTTTTTCGCGTTAACTCAGGAAAAGCTAAACCTAGTCCCCCATTTATTTGTAGATCAACTCCACCTAATGATATCCAATCTCCGGCAACATCCACAATCTGTAAATTTTCCGGTGTCTCTCGTTGACACACTTTCCCCATTGGTAAAATCTCTTCAATTTTACCCTTTTTATTCACCCAAATCATCTGTAAACCTTGATAACCGGGTACTTTTGCATTGATAATATCAACGTTGGAAAGAATCGGGTTGAGTGTCGCGGTAGTCATTACCCTGCCAAGATAAACCTAAACTTGATTGTAGATGGAAATATCCACAATTCACCCAAAATCCAAAATCTAAAATCCAAAATCTAAAATCCAAAATCTAAAATCTAAAATTCTATGAGTCTTGAAGTTGGTATTATTATGGGCAGTGATTCGGACTTGCCTACTATGAAGGATGCGATCGCTGTTTGTGAGGAATTTGGCATTGAATCCGAAGTAGCTATTGTATCTGCCCATCGTACCCCAGAACGGATGGTAGAATATGCCCAAACCGCCCACCAACGCGGTATTAAGGTGATTATCGCTGGTGCTGGTGGTGCTGCCCATCTGCCTGGTATGGTAGCATCTTTAACCCCCCTTCCTGTAATTGGTGTTCCCGTCGCAACTCGTAATTTACAAGGTGTCGATTCTTTATATTCTATTGTGCAGATGCCAGCAGGTATTCCTGTCGCTACGGTAGCTATTGGCAATGCTAAAAATGCCGGACTCTTAGCAGTGCAAATACTCGCTACGCATCAACCAGAATTGTTAGCAAAAGTCCAAGCATATCGTCAAAGTTTATGTGATATGGTGATGGACAAACAAAGTAAATTAGCAGAATTGGGTTATCAGCAGTATTTAGAACAGAGGTTTTAAAAAAGAAAAGTTGTAAAAAAGAAAAGGCGATTGTTGTAAATCGCAGCTATACAAACAAAGTCCGCCTACGCGGACTAGCAACATATAATATTCAAGGATATAAACTAAGATTTATGCTGACTAATAGCATAATTCATTAAGATAATTTGCTCTGCATGAAATGATGGTGGCATCAAACTATGAATTCTATGATCCAGTCCATCGTGCATCACATCAGTTGGTAAATTAGAATGGTCTAAACCTAAAGTGTGTCCAATTTCGTGGGTGATAGTATTAGCAATTAAATTAGATAATTGCTCTAAATTCAAATCAGCACAATAGGAAGCATGAAGTATTTGATCTATCCGCACAGCAGCAAGATTTGTCACTTTACCAGGACTAAAACTAGCAATTCCTAAATAGTCAACTGGTTGATGATGAAATAGCACCTGAACATGAGTAAAGTTTTGCCCCCACTCTCTTTGATCTGGTGGTTCAGATGTTAAAAATAGATTCACACTTCTAAAAGCACTGAACACTTTAGATAAAGCATCTTCCATTAATTTTATCAAGGTGCTTTTTTCTTCAATACCGAACAGAATAGCTGAAATATCAACCCAGATGCAATGACGATTTTGGTGTGTATTTTCAACAAGTAACCTGCCACAAAATGGACATATTTGCCAATTTGTTTGGATGCGAGAACGGCAACCTTGACAGCGAGGTTTTGCTGGTCTTTCCAGGTTGATCCGTTCCCAAATCGGAACTTGCAGCTTACGATTTGGTTTTTTGAGATTCAGGCGATCGTAAAGCGACATTATTCCTTAAATTTAACAGTAGGATTTAACCAATTCTCCCAAACCATTGACACTGACACCATTGCCAATAGCTGCCATTTTCCATTCATTATTGTGCCGATAAACTTCAGCTAAAATCATCCCTGTCATCCCTTTGTACTCTTTGCCAGAAAGGTTATATCTAGCCAGTTCTTTGTTGTTAGCTACATTAACCAAACGCACAAAGGCATTTTCAACTTGGCTAAAGTCTTGTTTCCGGGTAATACATTCGTAAATATTAATTACGAATACCAACTTAGCAATTTCGGCAGGTATGCGGAGTAAATCAATAATAATCACCTCATCATCACCATCACCAGCACCAGTTAAATTGTCTCCTGTATGGGTGATTCCTCCTGAATAATGTTGGAGATTACCAAAGTAAATAATATTCCCTTTATCTGTTAATTTGCCATTAGTATCTAGGCAGATAACAGAGGCATCTAGATCATATTCATGACCACCACCAAAATTACTAAAAAATCCACCTCCAGAACGTTTTGCCACATCCCAACCTAGTCCACACATCATTTGCGTCAGGCCGGGAGCTTCTTTAGAAAGTGATATTCTTTGTCCTTTCTGTAGATTAATTGCCATAATAATTTGCTCCTATATTTTCTCTTAGCTAAAACGATCTAGTAAGGCTTTTAATCCACCTTGATAACCAGAACCTACAGCATTTAAACGCCATTCTCCATCCTTGCGATAGAGTTCGGCCATGATCAATGCAGTTTCAATTGAATAGTCTTCAACTAGGTCGTAACGAATTACCTCTTGTTTATTTTGAGCATTGACAACTCGGACAAAGGCATTATGAACTTGACCAAAATTTTGACCTCTTTCTGCTGCTTCATGTATAGTGACAGTGATAACTATTTTCTGAATATCAGCAGGAACTTTTTGCAAATTAATCTTGATGACTTCATCATCTCCTTCACCAATACCTGTTAAGTTATCTCCTGTGTGTTGAACTGATTTAGCTGGATCCGGACTGATCAGGTTGTTGTAAAAAATAAAGTGATTATCAGAGATGAGTTTTTCATTAGTTCCAAGTAGGAAAACTGAAGCATCTAAATCAAAATCAAAGCCAGTATCCATGACTTTGACATCCCAACCTAAACCAACAAATACTTCCGTGAGTCCTGGTGCAACTTTTTCCAGTGATACTCGTTGTCCTTTGGTTAGTGATATTGCCATGATTAGGGTTACTCCTAAATTTTATTTCTCGGTTGATTTTCTAGCCAATTATTGTTATCTGAATTAGACTTTCAGAATATTTAATATTGACAAGAAAAAGTAATATAAATCTGCAATTTACTAGCACAAAATCAGACTTTCAGCATGATACAAGATGTCAAATGCTTTGAAAAAATATCAGTACATAAATTTTGCAGCCGGTATTTACAGAATTGTTGTCAGTACGGACAATGCACAATCTAAAACAATATGACAAACTAAAGTTTACTCTTTGTTTACCTAAAAGCCTAAATTTGGTGCTTAGGTAATGTTACAACTAGAAATGATGTAACAGTTTTACCTTATTTGTTTATCGTTTTGTTTAATCACTATTAAATAACTTATCTTTTGCTCTGTAATCAGTATTTTTGCGTAATTATTACTTTGGGACTAAATTGTATACTTGATTAAATTTGAATTTACATCTCAGGAAATTTACTTAAATAAACAGACATTAATTTAAGATTAATTTAAGATTTTTTCTGAACAATTGTGGTAAAGACGTATAAACTACTAGATTTAGAGTTCGTATACTATACAAGTATATTAAGTAACTGGTTAACAGTTTTGTTAATCTAGCGATCGCCTTCCCAATAGATAAACACTAGCCAAAAATGTAACTTCGTACATAGATCGACTTCTTTGGAAGTGGGGTATCTGGAATACATAATTTTTACATATAAAAAATTAATAAATTATTAAGAATTTATATAAATAAATATATTTTACCTTGAGGGTACAGTGGTAATAGGAGAAAATGCCTGTATTACAAAGGATCTATCGACATTTCCCTATCCTGTGCAGAAGCATCATTGATATCAAAACCTTAAAAACTGTAATTGAATATACAGAAACCTTAACAAGGTTAACATTATTAAATACAAAATCAATCAAACTTATTTGCTTGTGGTTTTATTTGCTGGTGGTTTCACCAACTTCTTCGGAGTTAATTTAATTAATTCCTGGTTATTCTCGTTCTCAATAATTAACTATTGAATTAATTGAGTTGTTCCAGATTCAAAACTGCATATTGAGGAGTGAACATCCTTCATAAGAAATAGGGAATTGTTAATAAAAACAAACTCCCAAATCGTTTTGGCATAAGGGTTGATGTATCTTATGCTATTCAAAAGATATGTTGTAGCGGAGAACAAAAGCATCTAAAAAATAGAACATCAAAACCACGATTTTTCAGATGTATTAGCAAAAACATCATGCAATTACCCTCATGAAATTAACTTAATTTATTAGGGTAAAACCAAAAAATCCATAAAGATTTTCTACTCAAAAAACCAGCAATGAATAAAAGAATGAGTCCCTTACACCGCCTACTAGCACTAGCTATAGGCTCAATGGTCTTTGCAATTTTCGCTCCTACAATTGTCCAAGCTGCTGATCCGCCAACATTGGAATCTTTAGCGGACACAACCACAAAATTGCAAATTTCCATTGATACCACCTGGGTAATGCTGACAGGCTTTATAGTCTTCTTCATGCAAACCGGTTTCGCAATGTTAGAAGCAGGTTTATTGCGACAAAGAGGAGTAGTTAACGCCTTAGTAGAAAACTTTATTGATCCATGTATTACCATCCTCGTTTGGTGGGGTGTTGGTTTTGGGATCGCTTTCGGTACAAGTACGGGCGGTTTTATCGGCACAGATACCTTTTTCCTGAGTCAGTTACCCGGTGCTGATGGTAGTTACCCAATGGGCGCACCTGGTTCTACTGCTGCACTTAATACCTATACCTTATTCTTCTTCCAATTTGCCTTTGCTGCTACCGCCAGTACCATCACCACCGGTTCAATGGCGGGAAGAGCTAACTTTGTTGGTAACTTAATTTACAGCGCCATCATGGGTGCATTTAGTTACCCCATAATTGTCCATTGGGTATGGAACTCAGAAGGTTGGTTAGCCAAAATGGGTTTCCATGATTTTGCTGGTAGTGCTGTAGTTCACACTGTGGGTGGTTGGACAGCTATAGTGGGTGCATATTTAATTGGTCCGCGTCCTGGTCGTCCTGCTTGGGGAACACTCCCACCAGCACACAACTTAGGTTTAGCAACCTTGGGCGGAATGATTTTATGGTTTGGTTGGTTCGGGTTTAACCCCGGTTCAACTTTGGGAACTGGAAATACTGGTTTAATTGGTTTGGTAACTATCAATACAGCCTTATCTTCCGGTGCAGGTGCTTTAACAGCAATATTTTTCCAATATACCCGTTCTCAAAAATGGGACTTAACCTATTGTATCAACGGCGCTTTAGCTGGTTTGGTGGCAATCACCGCAGGTTGTGCTTTTGTTTTACCTTGGGCAGCAGTATTAATTGGAATCACTGGTGGTATTTTAATCGTTGTTGGTATTGATTTAATTGAAGCAATGCACATTGATGATCCAGTCAGTGCCTTTGCAGTTCATGGGATCAATGGCATGATGGGTACTATCGCTGTGGGCTTTTTAGGTCAAAAAGAATTGACCATGAATGGAAAAGCAGGGTTGCTTTTAGGCGGTGGTTTTGATTTATTGGGTGTGCAAATTTTGGGTATACTGGCGATCGCTGTATTCACTTTTGCTTTTGCCTTTGTGATGTTTAGTGGACTCAAAGCCATTGATAAATTGCGTGTTCATCCCAAAGGTGATGAAATCGGGATTGATGCTTACGAACACGGTGCAACTGTTTGGCCTGATGTTTACGCAGTTGAAGAGTTTGTTGAAGAACAACAAAATCATTCTAAAAATCCTCCTATTGGCACATTTGAGGGTTAATAAATTTGATCTTGATTTAGTCATCATTTGATAAATAATTAGATCCCCGATTTTCTTAGATGAAGTCGGGGATTTTTATGTTTCACGCAATCTCCGTCAGGAGATCCCGCAGGGTAGACGCAAAGACGCAAAGGAAGAAAGAAAGGAAAGGTTAGGTTACAATGAGAATATAGAGGCAAGCAACCCAGCTTTATTATGAGTATGAATTTACAAGAGAAAACAATTGCTCAAATCCAGCAAATGCCAGATTCTTTAGTTAAAGAAGTATCTGATTTTATAGACAGGTTGTTAACTAAATACAAGCTTGAACAAGGAGAATGGTCTTTTAATTTTGGCGAATCTATTGATACAGCAGAATCTGATTTTGCTGACTATTTATCTAATTTAGAAGATTATGAACAACGTTTGGCAAGTGGGGAAATTAAGTGGTAGATATCAAAAGAGGAGATGTAGTTCTCTGTGATCTGAACCCTGTTATTGGCACAGAACAAGCAGGAATCAGACCTGTTGTAGTAGTGCAAATTGATCGAGCAAATGCAGTCAGCCCCCATACCATTATTGCACCATTCACATCAAAAATTAGACGAGCTATTTTACCGTCTCATGTGCTTATTCCTGCTGGTATTGGTGGTTTAAGCCAAGATTCTGTAGTGCTTTGTGAGCAAATTAGAGTTGTTGATAAATCAAGGATTATCAGATTAATTGGTCACTTGGATGATAATTATTTAAATGATTTAGAGATAGCTTTGTGTACTATACTTGGGTTGAATATTGTAAATAATAATGAATGATATGAGGTTGGTGTAGATAGTGAAAACCCAACAGCAAAGGACTGGTTAATGTTGGGTTTCCTTACGTCAACCCAACCTACTTTATTAAGTTACAAAAATTCCCAAATGCGAATTAGAGAAATACCAGTCACTTTCTCAAATATAGACACTAAACCTGTAAGAATTAGACTTGTCAAAAATAACTCCATTGATATGTCTACAGATTTTTCTAACCATTTAGGTGCTTTTTCTGCTAATGTTTTTCTGACAAGATACAAAATGGGAACAACTATCAAGCTTACCCAGCCAGCTATTGTAGCCCATACAATATTGAGAACAGTAGTTAGAAAAGTAATAAGGCTTCCAAAAAATAAA
The DNA here is from genome assembly GCF_028329225.1 of Sphaerospermopsis kisseleviana CS-549. Taxonomy (NCBI): domain Bacteria; kingdom Bacillati; phylum Cyanobacteriota; class Cyanophyceae; order Nostocales; family Aphanizomenonaceae; genus Sphaerospermopsis; species Sphaerospermopsis kisseleviana. The sequence continues at coordinate 9,972 of NZ_JAQMTI010000016.1, forward strand.
ATCAAGAACCAGTTAATTCCTTTTAAAGTGCCTATTATACCTAAAATTACTAGAGCAGTAATTCCACCTAAGATAGCACTCAGAATTGATATAACTACATAGGTTGAAAATAAAATGTCAGAATCGTGCAAAATAGCAATAGTTATGTCTAAATTGATACCTAGTGCAAATCCCCAAAGCAGACCCTTTGTTAGTTCGCGCTGAAAGTTTATAGTCTCACTCATTTTTAATGCAGTCAATATTGGAACATTAAAAACTATAGTGTAAATTAAGCAACAAGTCTACAAATTTACTATCTGATTAGCTAGGTTTAAGATTCGGTTAAACAATAACCTACTCCTTCTCTCTCTGCGCCTCTGCGCCTCTGCGTGATCAAAAATCAATCCACCACATCAAACCAAATAGGCGTTAAATCATCAACATTACCATTATAATTAATAGTAATTTCCTGACCTTCCCGAATATATTTATAAGCAATAATCTCTATTATTTGTTGATCAAACTTTTTCACATACAGCGCATTAGGCTGATAAGAATGATTAAAAAGAGACCCATAACCAAGAGCGATCGCCCCACTTTCTCCATGCCAACCAAAATAATAATTACATAATACCGTATGGGTAATTAACTTAACTTGTTGTTTAGGAATAACAATCACATTGGCGATATCAATTATTTCCCCAAGCTCAAAATCCCTCTGAGCAAAAACACCTCTTCCTTTGATTTCTGTATCACGAACTACTAACATAAATCTATTTTGTCTGATCTGTGAGAATGATGTTTAACTAATCACTACAGATAGACGCAGAGACAATAAAGACAAATTTTTTTCACTTACTTACGGCTGCTATAGTCACTATAAAGTTAATATTTAGAGACATCATCAAAATTTCCGTAAATTTTAATTTTTGTTGAGGTTTATGTGAGGAAACTGTGCAAAATTGAGAATATTCATGTTATTATAAATATCCCATGCTCACGATCATAGGTTGTGGAAATCTCAATCGTAATGACGACGCGGTAGGCGTAATCATTGCCCAACGTTTACAGCAATATCTCGCCGAAAATCCTCACCCCAAAGTCCGCGTTTTTGATTGTGGTACTGCGGGAATGGAAGTGATGTTTCAAGCGAGAGGAAGTGAAAAATTAATTATTCTGGATGCTAGTTGCACAGATTCCCCACCAGGTGCTATATTTAAAGTCCCAGGGAAAGAATTAGAAGCTCTACCCGAACCGAGTTTTAATTTGCATGATTTTCGTTGGGATCATGCTTTGGCTGCTGGGAGAAAAATCTTTTTAGATGATTTTCCCCAGGATGTGACTGTGTATTTAATTGAAGCTGCAAATCTTGATTTTGGACTAGATTTAAGTGCTGCTGTTCAACATTCTGCTGATTTAGTTTTGGCAGAACTAATCACAATTATAAGTCAGAATGTGACGGCGTAACTAATAATCTCAAATCCAAAATCCAAAATCCAAAATCCAAAATCCAAAATCCAACTATGCCCAATCACGGTAAACTGAGAGTTCATCTACCCTCATTTCAAATGGTACAGCATTAGGGTCAGGAGGACAAACGCGAATTTTGGCACTGCTAACAATACCATAAAGAATACTAGCCATTGGGACGATTTTTTGCAAAATTTTCCAATTGCTAACTTGATCTGGACATTCAATTACTAAAGTTAAAGCACTAGCATCAGTCGTCATATACCAACGACAATGAGAGAGTAAATTTTGAATAATGCGATCGCATCCTTGATAAAAGTACCGACTAATAGAATATTCTAGCTGTTGTCGCAGGATAATATCTGCTGATGTTGCTTGCATAGGGTGCTTGTCATCAGCATTGAATTCTGATTCTCTTCTGCTCATTTCGGTTGCTTTTCCTATTTTATTTACCAATGGCCATTACATAAAGAACATCCTTATTGGTTAGTAGAAATGCTTGGGCTTCATCATCATAAAAAGCACCAATACCACTACAATCTATTCCCCAATAATTGCAGGATAGATATACTCGTTGTCCGATAAAACCAGCTAATTGCATAGCAGTTTGATAACTCAAATAATCGGACACAAAAAACAAAGTTACAGCGCAGTCTTTAGCCAGCGCCTGATGAATACACAAGTAACCTGTTTTTTCACTCAAATCACCCGACTCAATGAGATTCCTACCATGATATAAACCGGGTGTCATACCTTCAACACGATGCACCACCGAGTAAATTTCTATTTGCTCAAAATCTTCTGTAGGGATTGGTTGTTGAATATCTTGCCAAATTCGCCAATAGATTTCTTGAGTAATAGAATTTCTTTGAAAACGTCGAATAGAACGCCTGTTCCAAACGCTCTCAAAAAACCGTTCTCGGTGAAAATTAAATTGAGGATGTTCTAGCTTTTGCTGGTGACTAGGTTGCATTGATGTTGCTTGATAAGCATCTTCAATGAATTGATTCGCTTGAAAATAGTCAGTTCCACAGACAAAAGGAATGGATAACCTTAAACGTCTGACTGGCTTTTCTTGCGTCTCCCCCGATATCACACAACTACTAATAAACTCCTTATTCTCAAATCCTAAATCAGCATTGAGAGAGAGTTTATCAAAGTCAAAGATTAATTTGATGTTTTTTTCATGAAGATACGCTGAAGCTGCAATAGCGCCCATAAGGTGTCCGCTATCCAATAAGCAATATCTAATGCTCCTGTCTTGATATTTCCAGCTAGACCTATAATAAACACAACTAACTAAAAAAATGCAGCCGTTGATACGTTTATTAGGTATAATATAACTTTCTAACCCATCATCAATTAATTCATAAATCAACGTCAGACAATTATTCTCAACTTCTAGATGGTAGATGCCGTTTATAAATCCTTCAACCTCACGAATTTGGATATAAACTTCCGTGGGATATAACGCCCCAGCAGAGGGATTTACCCGGAGTTGATAGGTTTCATTTTTGTAAATCTTCTCAAAAGTAATGGCGCTTGTTAACTTGATAAAAGCATGAAATGGATTATTAGGAATTAATTTCACTCGCCGATAAAATTTAGGATAAACTTTAAAGGCGCGGGGTTGAGTTGATCCATCCACATAATTGGGATTCATTTGCACAGATAGGTAAGAATGCTTGGTAGCCTCATGAAAGGCTATTCCATAAAGCTTACTGTGTGGCATTTTTCAGTAACCTTAAAACTTCTATATTGCTGGCAAAGTCAATTGCTTTATAGTCATCCAAATTGTGTAAATTCATGTTAGGATTATGTTGTAATAGCAATCTCACTACTTCTGTCTTTCCAGCCGATGCACCATACATCAGGACAGTTGCACCATTATCATTTTGATTGTTAATATCTATGTTGGCTTCTAGTAGTAAATTCATTAAATCGTAGTGATTCCCAAAACACGCAAACCACAAAGCATTATTGTGATCATCGTTAGTGGCATTGATATCCGCACCTGCATTAATTAATTCTTTCACCACTGGGTAAAGTCCATCTCTAGTAGCTTTCATTAAAGCTGTATCACCATTTTTACCCCGCTGATTTAAATCTTCGGGATTGTAATTATTTGCTAATAGCCATTGGCTGGTTTCTGTACTTAATTTGAGTTGATTTGGTTGACTCATAATTATAGTTGAGTAAATAACTTAAACAAGAAAAATATGATGGCTGATTACTGATAGCTGATAGCTGAATACTTACCAAATAAAAACGGAATGGTGAGCAATGCCCACCATATTTAAAAGCTTTATTTGAATCAGAGAAAAAACACAGTAGCTGGAGAACAATTGTGATACCAATTCTTTGTGACGTTGCCAGAGATTTGATCCCCCCAACCCCCCTTAGTAAGGGGGGCTAAGAGATGAATTGATCATCCGGGAAGAGAAAAGGTATAGCAAGCACTCAGGTAATTAGGACATCAACTGATGACAAAACTAAGATACAAATTAACTTTTAAATCTGTCACCTGTCACCTGTCACCTGTAACCTGTCACCTAGTAAAACTGTTAGCCGGCTGTCACTGGTTTTTTATCGTCAGCAAACAGTTCTCTAGCAGATTTGCATGGTTTTGGTACACCATAAAAAGTAGCTTCTGCTTCGAGTTCGTCTACTATATCCCAAGCTTCAATTGCTCGTTTAGAATCTGGACCATAGTTAGCAGAAATTAACCGAGCTTCAGACACAGCTTTCTGTATCTCTTTGCGTAGGAATTTTAATTTTGGTTTATCTACAAAGTTACCCTTGGTGAGAATATCAGTCACAGAAATAATGCCTAATAATTCACCTTGAATAACAGGCGCACGCCATGTATCAGTATTAGCAAATAACCGCGCTACATATTCAACATCTAGGTCAGGATTGACAACTACGCAGGGTTTAGTCATCACTTCGTACACATGAACCGCTTCGGGATCTCTACCAAAAGCTGCAACTTTGCCCACGATATCCATTTCGGTAATCATACCGTAAGCATCGCCACTGTGACGAGGTTCAACAACTAAAGCCCGCAGTTCTTTGAGCCTCATTAGTTTGACTGCTTCTGCTACGGTTGCGGAACCGCGAATAGTAGCAACATCTTGAGTCATAATTTGTTTGGCTCTCATAATTCCTGCTCCTTTAATTCGGTGAGCGAATCATTGAATTACTTCTAAACTGCTGCGATTTTCCTAAACTTTTTCTCGGTAGTTTTTGCACCTTTGCACCTTAATCATCAATAGATATTGAATAGTGAGGCGTGTTATGTACTACTGGCTAAAAAGCAATTACTTGATGTGAACATTCCTAAACCGAATTATTAATAATCTGAGAGATTTTCATGAATCCGGTGATTTTAGAAATAAGATTTACGCAGGTTCTATATATTTTCATCTACCGTTCTTACTCTTTACCTTGGTTGTGGTTTAACTGGGGATCAAAGTAAGAGGTTTGGGATTTACTCTGTAATCGCTTCTTGTTGAGGTTTAGGTTCACTGCCAACAATTTAGCTTACTTATATAGTATCACTCTGGTCAGCAGGAAATATGAATGATTTATAAAGATCCACCCATTTTTGACCATAAATCGGATTAAAAAATTGTTAAGTGGATGACAGAAGCAAAAAATTATATTTGATGTTTTTGATATCAGATATTACGATTTATTATGAAATTTATTAGTTAAACATTTAGGAAAATTCCATTAAATAAATATAAAAATTATTGACTAGAAATACTATTTCTGAATTATGGCAGCAGCGGAAAATATGAGGTTTGACAAAATATATGTTTCATTTGTAGTCAATAGATACATTTTTGGGTTATCATAGTTATAATCTAGGTATTAATAACCTGGTTAACTTATCAATATATTGAAGACTGACGAAGTACATCAGAAATTGTAAATGTGAAATTGGAACTGTGAGTTTATGCTGTTACCAGTAGAATTAGCAAATCAAAATTTATATGAACAAGATTATTATTTGTGGTTGCGGACAACTATTAATCAACTTCGTGCTGGGCAATTTTCATCTGTAGATTTAGAGAATTTAATTGAAGAATTAGAAACTATGGGTAGAAGTCAGAAACGAGCTATTGAAAGTTTATTGATTAGACTTCTCGAACATTTGTTAAAACTTAAATATTGGGATAGTGAAAGAGAGCGTAATGAGGGACATTGGAAAGGGGAAATCAGGACTTTTCGCAGACAAATAAAAAAAGAATTGAAAGATAGTCCTAGTTTGAAACCTTATATTTTAGAAATCTTTGAGGAATGTTATGAAGAAGCAAGAAAAGAAGCAAGCGATCGCTCTCAACTTCCCCTGGATACATTTCCCATCAATCCCATTGGTTCTTTAGAGCAGGTTTTAGATGATAATTGGTTTGTTGGGAGATGAGAAAATAGCGATCGCTCTTTTATAAATCAATTCCAGAGTCAAAATTCACATTTATTGTGATCATGAATTTTGAGCTATGATTTGATTGTATAAATAATTCTCCAATTCTGAATCAACATCTAAAGCAAAACGTAGTTCCCTATCGTTGATATGTGGAAAATATGACTTTCCAAATCTTCTAAGTAAACTTCCACCAACTTGCGCTCCTCTTTGAATCTTGTGTTGCAAATGCAACCCAGTAACAAAAGCTGTTATCCGTGCTTTACTGTCAGTGTCATTTCTAATACAAGTTCTTAGAGCTATCTTAATATCTTCTTCTGGTGAACGAAGGTTAACGTTGTTTGTTGCAACCTGTATGAAATCAAAACAACCAAGTCCAGCTTGATAAATTTGCTTTCTGAGATTTTCGTCCTTAACTAATTTCCAAAATAAAGCAACAGCAATTTTTTCAACGGGATCAGGATCAGAAAACATAACTTACTTATTGATCAATATATAAACGTATAATTTAATATACACTACTTTTTATACTAAATCAAGAACTTAATTTAGTCCTTAACAATGAGTTGATTAGAACAGGTTTTAGATGATAATTGGTTTGTGGGATAATCTGGCATTAAGCATTCAGTAATCTAGTCATAAGATCCCGGACTTCTTTTATTATCATGTTAATAAAATCTGACTATATCACAGAAGTCGGGGATCTGGGTATCAACAAGTGTTATAGCTTAATCATTAAAATTTGGCTAAAATAATCATAGTTCAAATAATAAATAATTCCTGTTGTTTAAAATTAGATTCTGCCATACGGTTATTAGCTAGATTAACATAATCAGGATTGATTTCAATTCCTAAATAATGACGATTTAAATTTCTAGCTGCTAAACAGTCTTTTGGATCACATAATACCAAAAATTATTTTTGTTTTAATAATCTATTAGTTCCACCCTCAAGCACACGCACATAAATAGCCCGTACAGTGTCCCGATCTAAATTCATTGATACATTTCCAGCCTTAATTATAAAAGCCGGAAAATGCTGCTCAACAGTGATATTAGTTCCTGTATGAATACCCATTGATATCAGTTTCCTTCTCATAGTTTTATCCTGAGTTTGACAGACAGTAACAATTCCTATTTCTCCAGGTTTGAGCAATTCCAAAGAGCAACCAGTTACACTAAAAGGAGTAAACATTGCCGAACAATAATTAAAAGTAAAAAGTGAAACTTGAAATGATGAAAGATGATAAACATCCTCCATCATGGTAAAAGTTCAATTATGGGTTTAATTAGCAAAGCTAAACCCTAATTTTGTATTAAACCAAATAAGCTTCTTGGTGGGTTTTGATTGTACAGTTGGAGCGGGGATAAGTAACGCACAATAAAGCAAAACCTTTTTCTACTTGTTCATCATCCAAGAAGTTTTGATCATCTTGGTTGATTTCACCTTCAACAATTTTACCTACACAGCTAGAACAAGAACCAGCGTGACAAGAAACTGGTAAATCAATACCTGCATCTGCTGCTGCATCAATAATTGTGACATCATCATCACAGTCAATTGTGGTGTCTAATTCTTCTTTTTTGTTGATCAATCTTACTTTATACGTTGCCATGTTTTACTTCTCCTCAAATTTGAATAGAACTTGTAATTTGGTTGCTTACTGTTTACATTTTCAGTAAGGTAAATCATCTCTTCCGTACACAAAAAAATGTAGAGTGTGTCTACGGAAAAGTTGTAAATTTGTAGGTGATGGAATGGAACTTAGAAAAGTTTCCATATCTATTTTTTCCTAAGTTCCAAATTTTTTTAGCTGCAAGGTACACCGTTAGGTGAACAATCTCCTGATTTAAAAGATTTGCCACAACCACAGGTGTCAGTTGCATTGGGGTTGGAAAACTTAAAACCGCTATCCATGACACCCTCAATAAAATCAACGACTACACCTTCTAATAAGGGCGCACTTTTAGCGTCAACGTAAATCAATACGTTACCTTGTTGGGTGACAATATCATCAGGTTGGGGCTTATTGGTAATTTCAATACCATATTCATAGCCACTACAACCACCGTTTTTAACGGAGATGCGGATACCTTTTTTAGCTTGATTTTCTTCCGCAGCAGAACCTTTTAAAAAAGCCCGCAAACGAAATTCTGCTTTTTCTGTTAAAGTAACAGTCATTTTGTTTCCTGTAGCGATGATTCTGATTTTCAGATGTAGGTTAATTATTACTGTGGTGGTGAAACTTTAAACTGATAAAGATTGAGATTGGGAATATCTCCAAGGTGCTGTATTACCGCAGACTGGACAATTGCGATCGCGTTGAGAACGACGTTTAGCAAATTCCATTCTACTGAAATCAATTGTTAGCAATTCCGATAATAATGGTTGACTAAAACCGGTAATTAACTTGATAGCTTCCAAAGCAGTTAAACAAGCTAAAGTTCCAGAAACAGCCCCTAAAACTGAAAAACCCCGGCGATCCCAATCTGGTTTTTCTGGAAACAAACAGGACAAACAAGGAGTTACACCAGGAATAATTGTTGTTAGGTAAGCCTCCATTCCATCCATTGCTGCTTCCACCATTGGTTTACGCCACTTTACACAAGCTTCATTTAATAAATTACGCTCGGTAAAATTGTGGGCGCAGTCCAAAGCCATATCCGCAGATTGCACCAACGAATCTACATTTTCGGGGGTAATATAATCATGAATTGCCTCAATTTGCACATCAGGATTAATAGCTTCCAGAGTTTCTTTAGCCTTAAAAACTCTTGGTTTTCCCACCCAATCATCAGTCATTAAAATCTGACGATTCATGTCATCGAGACGCAAATCACCACCCCGGACTAGGATGAGCCGCCCAACGCCCGCTACTGCTAGGTAAAGCGCCGCCGTTCCACCTAATCCCCCCACACCAGTCACCAGAACCGTCGCTGACTTCAGGCGCTTTTGAGCTATTTCGCCAAAATTCGGCAGCATCATTTGGCGACTATAGCGTTCTAATTCGGTAGGCGTTAGGTTGATCAATTTATACCTCCTAGTCAGACGTGATTTCTGTTAGCGTAACTACATTTTTTGGTTTGTCATTGAACACCTTGAACAATTTTTGTTCGTGGGGTGTTGATTCTATAAAAACTTGATAAGCTTGTTGCAAAGCTTGGCTGTATTTTTCTAACTTTTCTGCTGCACTTAGATTAGGATATTGCTCATCAATTTGATACATAAATTGAGAGAATTTTTTTAAGATATGCAGCCGATTGACATTGACAAAATGTTGATCGTAAGGCAGATTAAAAAACTGGAAATAAGCTTCTGCATCTACGATTTTTTTAAATTCTTCAATAGTTCCAGTCATTTACCGTTCTCCATTTTTTTTAGTTGTTGCTTGAGTTGATCTAACTCTTGATAGATTTTGTAAGTCTCATTGGCAACATCCATCAATTTTTCGTAATCTGTAGGTAGTCCTTCAGCTAAATCATGCAGATCCATTTTCATTTGACCTGCTTTACTATTTAGCTTTTTAATCGTGGTTTTCAGTTCTTCAATGGTCATTGGTGATTGGTGATTGGTAATTGGTAATTGGTAATTGGTAATGGGTAATTGGTAATTGGTAATTGGGTATTCTTCCCAGTCCCCAGTCCCCAGTCC
>NZ_JAQMTI010000196.1:0-22926 GCF_028329225.1 Sphaerospermopsis kisseleviana CS-549
CAATTACCCATTACCCATTACCAATTACCCATTACCCATTACCAATTACCCATTACCCATTACCAATTACCAATTACCCATTATGATTTCTACTATCCCAAATTCTGGTACTGAAAATCTTGCTAATGTGCGGTTACAAATTCGTGCTTTACAACCGCAGTTAATAGAATGGAGACGACGCATACATCAAAAACCAGAGTTAGGTTTTCAAGAAAAACTGACTGCTGAGTATATTTCCCAAAAGTTGCAAAGTTGGGGAATAGAACATCAAACTGGTATCGCGGAAACTGGCATTGTGGCTATTGTCAAAGGTGAAAAATCTGGACCTGATAAAGTTCTAGGTATCCGTGCTGATATGGATGCTCTGCCAGTTAAAGAGGAAAATGAAGTACCTTATTGCTCCCAGCATGATGGAGTGATGCACGCTTGCGGACATGATGGACATACAGCGATCGCAATGGGTACAGCATACTACCTACAACAACATCGTCAAGAATTCAGCGGTACTGTAAAAATCATCTTCCAACCCGCAGAAGAAGGTCCAGGTGGTGCAAAACCGATGATTGAAGCTGGAGTCTTGAAAAACCCAGATGTTGATGCCATGATCGGTTTACATTTGTGGAATGATCTGCCAGTGGGGATTGTCGGAGTTCGTCCAGGTGCTTTTATGGCAGCTATCTCCTATTTTAACTGTACAATTTTAGGCAAAGGTGGACATGGTGCGCTACCTCATCAAACAGTTGATTCAGTGGTAGTTGCAGCCCAAATTGTCAACGCCTTGCAAACAATTGTAGCGCGGAACGTCAACCCCTTAGAATCAGCAGTAGTGACAATAGGTGAACTCCACGCCGGCACAAGAATGAATGTAATTGCTGATACAGCAAGGATGAGTGGATCTATCAGATATTTTAACACTGACTTAGCAGGATTTTTTGAAAAACGGATTGAACAAATTATTGCTGGAGTTTGTCAAACTCATGGCGCTAATTATGACTTAGAATATGTCAATCTTTATCCTCCAGTCATTAACGATCCAGAAATAGCAGAGTTAGTGAGAAGTGTAGCAGAAACAGTAGTAGAAACACCTGTGAATATTATCCCAGAATGTCAAATTATGGGTAGTGAAGATATGTCATTTTTCCTGCAAGAAGTTCCTGGTTGTTATTTCTTTTTAGGTTCTGCCAATGCTGAGAAAAAATTAAATTATCCTCATCATCATCCGCGTTTTGATTTTGATGAAACAGCGTTAGCTATGGGTGTAGAAATCTTTGTTAGATGTGTCGAGAAATTTTTGAACTAATCTAATCTAATGTGATAATTGTGGGATAGGCATCTTGCCTGTTCCTAAATTTTAATAATTTTATAATAAGTTTATAAAATTTGTACAATTTATTCATTTATGGAATATAATAGTGTAAATGTATTAGTGACCATTGGCACGGTAAATTTTGATCAATTGGTAAATTTCTATATTCAGTTACTAGAACAAGAACCAAAAAAGATGATACCTAATGTTTATGCTGAGTTTAACATCCTGAGTTTAACTTTAGGTATATTTAAACCAAAGAAAAATGATGAATCAGAATTTGTAAGCAATAGCAAAAGTCCGCTAAGTTTGTGTATAGAAGTGAGTAATTTAGAAAATGCGATCGCACACCTCACATCTTTAGGTTATCCCCCACCGGGAAAGATTTCTATAGCATCCCACGGTAGAGAAATTTACGCTTATGACCCCGATGGCAATCGTTTAATATTACATCAAGGTTATTAGTTATTAGTTATTAGTTATTTTTACCCAATCACCAGTCACCAGTCACCAATCACCAGTCACCAATCACCAATCACCAATCACCAATCACCAATCACCAATGTCCATCACACAAAATTACAAATTAAATCTTATTCAATGGTATCCTGGCCACATTGCCAAAGCTGAAAAAAATCTCAAAGAACAGTTAAAAAGGGTAGATGTGATATTAGAAGTGAGGGATGCACGTATTCCCTTAGCTACAAACCATCCGCAAATGAATGAATGGGTGGGGAGTAAGTCGCGGGTGTTAGTAATTAACCGTTTAGATATGATTTACCCCCAAGTGCGATCGCTGTGGGTAGAATGGTTTAAAAGCCAAGAACAAGTCCCTTATTTTACTAATGCTCAACATGGTCAAGGTATCACAGCCATAGCTAAAGCAGCGCAAGCAGCCGGGGTAGAATTGAATGAACGCCGAAAACAAAGAGGAATGTTACCCCGTCCAGTGCGTGCGGTAGTGATTGGTTTTCCTAATGTGGGAAAATCAGCATTAATTAACCGCTTGCTAGGAAAACGGGTTGTTGAAAGTGCTGCGCGTCCGGGGGTGACTCGTCAACTACGATGGGTGAGAATTTCTGAACAATTAGAATTATTAGATGCACCTGGTGTTATTCCTGCTAGATTAGATGATCAAGCAGCCGCAGTCAAATTAGCAATTTGTGATGATATTGGCGAAGCATCCTATGATAATCAATTAGTGGCGGCTGCTTTTGTAGATATTTTAAACGAACTGCAAGAAAGCCATCCTCATTTATTACCACCACACCCATTACTTTCACGCTACGAAGTTGATTCTATTATTCACACAGGAGAAGAATATTTGCACGTTCTCGCAGAACATCGTTATAAAGGAGATGTTGAACGCGCTGCTAGAACTTTAGTTAGCGATTTTCGCAAAGGACTTTTAGGTAATATACCTTTAGAAATTCCACCACATTGATTTGACAACGGTTTCCAGGCTTTTTTGAGTAGTAAATGAGTGGTTTGAGTAGAAATTGACTAGTTAAAAGTCGGGACTGTAACCAGAGGCGATCGCCCAAGTAGCAAGTTGACAATTCTGCCTCACAGATGATCTGAGTCACTAACGTTAGAAAGCTTTAGGTCAATTTTGATGGTAGCTGCTATCGTGAATGTGTGTAACACTAGGAAACTACCTGAAGTTAGTTTTTAACAGGAGATCAGGGAATGGCTATTGCTACCATTAATCCCGCTACGGGGGAAACTCTGAAAGTATTTGAACCGCTTGAGGATGGTGAAATAGCGGCTAAAGTGGAATTAGCCCAGCAAAGTTTTCAGGAGTATCGTCAAACAAGTTTTAAGGAGCGATCGCAATGGTTACTCCAAGCAGCGAATATTTTAGAACAGGAAAAGGCTGATTTTGCCAAAATCATGACCCTGGAAATGGGTAAAACCTTAAAATCTGCGATCGCAGAAGTGGAAAAATGCGCCCTGGTTTGTCGTTACTATGCCGAAAATGCTGCCAGTTTCTTAGCTGATGTCTCAGTTAAAACCGATGCAAGTCATAGCTTCATAAAATATCAACCATTGGGGGTTATTCTCGCCGTTATGCCCTGGAATTTCCCTTTTTGGCAAGTTTTTCGGTTTGCAGCACCGGCATTAATGGCGGGCAATGTAGGTTTACTCAAACACGCCTCTAATGTCCCCCAATGTGCCTTAGCAATAGAAGATATTATCAACCGTGCAGGTTTTCCCCAAGGAGTTTTTCAAACATTATTAATAGGTGCTACAAAAGTAGCTGATTTAATGGCAGATGATCGGATCAAAGCTGCTACATTAACTGGAAGTGAACCCGCAGGTGCTTCTTTAGCGGTTGCATCTGGTAAACAAATTAAAAAAACTGTCTTAGAATTAGGGGGAAGTGACCCTTTTATAGTCTTAGAAAGTGCTGATTTAGAATTAGCAGTAGCCACCGCAGTCACCGCACGAATGATCAATAATGGTCAATCTTGTATAGCAGCTAAAAGGTTTATTGTTGCTGATCAAATTGCAGATGAGTTTGAAAAAATGCTCTTAGCAAAATTCCAAACTTTGAAAATCGGTGATCCTTTGGCTGATGATACAGATATTGGACCATTAGCAACACCCGATATTCTCCAAGATTTAGAAAATCAGGTGAAAATTGCGGTAGAAAATGGTGCTAAAGTCCTCACAGGTGGTAATGCTTTAAAAGATCAACCTGGCAATTTTTACCCACCTACTATTATTATAGATATCCCGGTAGAACATCCTATTGCAAAGGAAGAATTTTTTGGACCAGTGGCTTTATTATTCCGAGTTAGGGATATTAATGAAGCGATCAAATTAGCTAATGATATACCCTTTGGTTTAGGTGCAAGTGCCTGGACAAATAATGAAGCAGAAAAAAAACGCCTCATTCAAGAAATTGAAGCCGGGGCAGTATTTATTAATGGCATGGTTAAATCTGATCCGCGTTTACCTTTTGGGGGTATTAAACGTTCTGGATATGGAAGAGAGTTAAGTATTCAAGGTATTCATGAATTTGTGAATATCAAGACAGTTTGGATGAGGTGACAGGTGACAGGTGACAGTAAGAAGGCAAAAGGCAAAAGTTTAAAAATTCATTCTTTCTTCTTCCTCCTGACTCCTGACTCCTGACTCCTGACTCCTTTAATTATTACTTTGAGGAAATAATCATGAATACTGCTGAATTATTGGTACAGTGTTTAGAAAATGAAGGTGTACAGTACGTTTTTGGTTTACCTGGTGAGGAAAACCTGCACGTTTTAGAAGCTTTAAAAAAATCCTCCATTCAATTTATTACCACTCGTCATGAACAAGGTGCTGCATTCATGGCCGATGTTTATGGGAGGTTAACTGGTAAGGCGGGGGTTTGTCTTTCTACTCTTGGTCCTGGTGCTACTAATTTAATGACTGGTGTAGCTGATGCTAACTTAGATGGTGCGCCATTAGTAGCTATTACCGGACAGGTGGGAACAGATAGAATGCACATTGAGTCTCATCAATATTTAGATTTGGTGGCTATGTTTGCCCCGGTTACTAAATGGAATAAACAGATAGTTAGACCGAGTATTACACCAGAAGTAGTCAGAAAAGCCTTCAAGCGATCGCAAACAGAAAAACCTGGTGCTGTTCACATTGACTTACCAGAAAATATTGCAGCCATGCCCGTAGAAGGCAAACCTTTACAAAGAGATCACATTGAAAAAACCTATGCAGCTTTTGCTAGTATTCGCGCTGCATCTGCGCTTATTTCCCAAGCAGTAAACCCGATCATTTTAGTAGGAAATGGAGCAATTCGCGCCCAAGCTAGTGACGCTGTAACCCAATTTGCTACCCAATTAAATATTCCTGTTGTTAATACCTTCATGGGTAAAGGAGTAATTCCCTATACCCATCCTTTGGCTTTATGGTCTGTAGGATTACAACAAAGAGATTTTATCACCTGTGGTTTTGATCATGCAGATTTAGTCATCGCAATTGGTTATGATTTAATCGAATTTTCTCCTAAAAAATGGAATCCTGAAGGTAATATTCCCATTGTACATATTGCAGCTACTTCCTCAGAAATTGATAGTAGTTATATTCCCAAAGTGGAAGTAGTAGGGGATATTTCTGATGCACTGAATGAAATTTTAAAAGTCGCTGATAGACAAGGTAAACCTAATCCTTATGCTATTAGTTTACGGCCAAATATTCGCGCAGATTATGAAAGATATGCCAATGATGATGGATTTCCCATTAAACCACAAAAATTAATTTATGATTTGCGGCAGGTAATGGGACCCGATGATATTGTAATTTCTGATGTCGGCGCACATAAAATGTGGATGGCTAGACATTATCATTGTCATAGTCCGAACACTTGCATTATTTCTAATGGTTTTGCAGCAATGGGAATTGCTATTCCTGGCGCTTTAGCTGCTAAATTAGTCTATCCCAATCGTAAAGTTGTTGCTGTCACCGGTGACGGTGGTTTTATGATGAACTGTCAAGAATTAGAGACAGCTTTGCGGGTGGGTACTGCTTTTGTCACCTTAATTTTTAATGATGGTGGCTATGGTTTAATTGAGTGGAAACAGGAAAATCAATTTGGTAAAGGTAACGCTGCTTTTGTCCATTTTGGTAATCCTGATTTTGTTAAATTAGCGGAAAGTATGGGTTTAAAAGGTTATCGCGTTGAGTCTGTAACTGATTTAATTCCTGTTTTAAAAGAAGCTTTAATTCAAGATGTCCCTGCTGTTATAGATTGTAGGGTAGACTATCGAGAAAATCGCAAGTTTACGCAAAAAGCTGATGAGTTAAGTTGTGAGATTTAGGTGATTGGTAATTGGTAATTGGCGATCGGGAAAAATATAATTACCCATTACCTATTACCGATTACCCAGAAAATGAATTTGGTGGGTTATCAAGTGAAGTTGAGATGATATCTAAGATTTAAGGATGTACAGGATGTTATTTTATATCCTTAAAAATAATATCTGATATAATCAAGATTAACCAAAAAAGCAGACATCTAAACTTCACTAACTTTAATTTTTTCTCTGTGTCCTCTGTGCCTCTGTGGTTCGTTAAAAAAAGTTATCTACCATCAATAAAAAATAAAAAATATCAAAAATAGAACGCGGATGAACGCAGATAAACACAGATAAACCAAATCCTGTAAATCCTAAAATCCTGGACATTATGATTCTGACAAACTTATGATTGCTATTAAAAATCAACTGACACTACAAGAATTTCTCACTCTTCCAGAAGAGGATATGACTTATGAATTAGTTAACGGGGAAGCAAAAGCAAAAATGTCACCAAAAAGATTCCATTCTCGATTAACTATTGCATTATGTTTAATTCTCACACAATGGGCAGAAAATAAAGGGGAAGTAGGTATAGAATGGGCAGTTATTTTAAAACTTTGCGGTAAAGATTGGGTCCCTGTTCCAGATTTATTATATGTTTCTTATTCCCGTTTTCCGAGTGATGTCATTGAAAATGAACCTTGTCCTATTTCTCCTGATTTAGTTATAGAAATTATCTCACCTGATCAATCTTTTGGAGAAATGAGTGCTAAAGCTACAAATTATCTAGATGCAGGTGTAATGAGGGTTTGGGTAATAGATCCGAAAGCGAAAACGGTAACTATATTTTATCCTGATGCACGTCCCCAAACAAAAAGGGGTAATGATAGTTTAGAAGATTCTCTATTTCCAGGTTTGGTAATTTCTGCGGAACAAATTTTTCAACAAGCGGGTATTCCTTAAAGTTAGGGAATAGGGAATAGGAAATAATTATTTACCCATTACCCGTTACCAACATCTTTTAAATTGTATCAGGATCTACTCCTAATTCTCTCAATTTCTGCACTAATAATTGAGCGCGGTTTTCAGATTCTTGGGCGCGATTTTCGGCTTCTTGGGCGCGATTTTCGGCTTCTTGGGCGCGTATTTGTGCTTCTTCTTTTTCTAATTTCTCCCTTGCAGCACGTTCATCACCTGTAGGTATTACCATTCCTTGTTGATCACACCAACGTAACCAAATATCATTTCTCCCTTCAAATTCTCCTTCCCAAAATGTCACACCTAAGTTAATATCTGATAACCAAGTTTCTGAGGTTTTTGCATAATGTCTACCGACTAATTGATAAATGTGTAATTGATCTTCTCCTAGTTCTTGATTCGGATCGTAAACTAGATAATAGTTGACTTTCATTCTTTCATATATTTTCAGTTTTTTGGTGAGTTCTTCCCCTTCTTGGTTAGAAACTATTTCCATGACTAATTCTGGTGATTTACCAAATTTCCACACCATGTAACAACGATTTTGTTTTTTCCACCATTCTTCGGGAGTTTGCACATCAAAACTAATAAAGACATCGGGTACTATTGCAGGTTCTCCATCGGTATGATAAATTCCTACATTGGCTTCTATTAAACAAGGTTGTAATTCTGAATCACTGTAAAGCGAACTAACTAAAAGTCGTTGTTGTTTTGCAGATGGAAAGTTATCCACAGGTGTATCGTCTTCTGTAATCAGTAAATTAGCATCTGGAATATAGTGATCATCAACTTTGTCTAAAAGTTGTTCAGTCATGATTTTTATTCACTTATTCAATAGCGTTATTTTAATTATACTTGGTATTAAAGTTTCGCGCAAAGGCACAAAGAAGCAAAGGTGCAAAGTAAGAAGATAATTGATAGAATTATGATCAAAAAAGTTGCTTTTATAGATTCCTGTCATAAATAAATATTCTGACTCCTGTACGGGTTTAGCAGTGCTACACCCTTACTGACTCCTCACTTCTGATAAAAAATGTTAAATTTTCCTCAGTTTGCGGTAATCTTTCCAAGTATTGATGTCAATAACCACACAAGTTGAGGATATCGCTGTGACTAAGTTTTTATTTGTAACTGATCTAGATAATACTCTTGTTGGTGATGATCAAGCTTTGCTAGAATTGAGCGATCGCCTCGAAAATCATCGTCAACAACATGGTACAAAAATAGTCTACTCTACAGGTCGCTCTCCGATTCTGTACCGCGAACTGCAACAGGAAAAGAACCTCATCCCACCTGATGCACTGGTTTTATCTGTGGGTACGGAAATTTATCTCGATGGTAGCGATACTCCCGATCCCCAATGGTCAAAAATTCTTGCTCCCGGATGGCAAAGGGAAACTATACTGGATATTACCCAAAAATTCCCCGAATTGGAGTTACAACCAGAATCCGAACAACGTCTTTTTAAGGTCAGTTTTTTCTTAGAAGAAAAACTTGCAAGTATTATACCACAACTTGAGGCAGAATTGCAAAAACTTCAACTTAATATAAAATTAATTTATAGTAGCGGTATAGACCTTGACATTTTGCCCCTTACCAGCGATAAAGGTCAAGCAATGCAGTTTCTACGACAAAAGTGGCAATTTGCAGCCGAGCAGACTGTTGTTTGTGGTGATTCAGGTAATGATATTGCTTTATTCGCAGTAGGTGAGGAACGGGGTATCATTGTCGGTAATGCTAGACCAGAATTACTACAATGGCACAATCAGTATCCTGCTGAATATCGTTACTTAGCACAAAAGCATTGTGCTGCGGGGATTATGGAAGGATTAAAATACTTTAAGTTCCTAAAATGATAAGCTATCTCAAAGGTATTGTGGCTGGTGTGCAAACGGTTAGCGCGAATCGCACGATTCTCACGTTAGAGGTAAATGGCATTGGGTATGATTTACAAATCCCCCAACGTCTCGCTAACCAATTAAGTAATACTGGTGATGTGGTACAAATTTTTACCCATTACCAGATTCGGGAAGAAGTTCCTGTACTCTATGGGTTTTCTTCCCCTGCGGAAAGAGATTTATTTCGTCATCTGCTGTCTGTGAGTGGTATTGGTTCAGCTTTAGCGATCGCTCTTTTGGATACTTTGGAATTACCAGAGTTAGTACAGGCGATCATTGCTGCTAATATTAATATGCTCATTCAAACCCCTGGTGTGGGTAAGAAAACTGCTGAACGCTTATCTTTAGAACTCAAAAGTAAACTGATTGAGTGGCGTAAGTCAGCAGGGTTTTTTGTGGCTACCGGTGGTCCAGCACCAGGTATTTTGGAAGAAGTGCAAATGACTCTCTTTGCTTTGGGTTACACTCCCCATGAAGTTAGTCATGCTTTGCACGTTGTTAGCGAAGATATTGGTTTAACTAAAGATGCCTATGTGGAGGATTGGATTAAACAAGCGATCGCTCATCTTAGCAGTAGTGAAGCAGTTCAGATGGCAGGTGGCAGGTGACAGGTGACAGCTTTGGTCTTTTTAACGAACCGCAAAGTACGCAAAGGACACAAAGGAAAGAAGGTTACAGAGGTATTTTGCGTGCGTCATCAGTAAATTATCTGTTTATTTGTGTTGAAAATTGGGACTTGGGAATTAGAAAATCCAAAATCTAAAATCTAAAATCTAAAATCCAAAATGAGTAATCCTTACGCTTGGATACAGGAATCTTTAACAACTATTCATCGGGCTGATTGGTATCGTTCTGTACAAACTATTGGCAGTCTACCCGGTGCGGTTGTGTTGTTATCTGGGCAAGAGGTGATTAATTTTGCTAGTAACGATTATTTGGGATTAGCAGCAGATGAAAATTTAAAAACATCGGCTATTCAAGCTATTCAACAATTCGGCACTGGCAGCACGGGTTCTAGATTACTCACTGGACATCGGGAATTACACAGGGAATTGGAACAGGCGATCGCATCTACCAAACAAACGGAAGACGCTGTAGTATTTAGTTCTGGTTATTTAGCAAATATCGGTACAATTACTGCTTTGGTGGGAAAGCGAGATTTAATTTTATCAGATCAATATAACCATTCCAGCTTAAAAAATGGGGCAATTCTTAGCGGTGCAACCATCATAGAATATCCCCATTGTGATATTCTGGCGTTGACGGCAAAGTTAAAGCAAGAACGTCAAAAATACCGACGTTGTTTAATTATCACCGACAGCGTTTTTAGTATGGATGGTGATTTGTGTCTTCTTCCAGAACTGTTGGATCTAGCAGACGAATATAGTTGTATGCTGCTGATAGATGAAGCACACGCTACCGGAGTTATGGGAAAAACGGGGGCAGGTTGTGTGGATCATTTTGGTTGTACAGGCAGAGAGTTAATCCAAGTTGGCACATTAAGCAAAGCTTTGGGAAGTTTAGGCGGTTATGTGGCGGGAAGTCATCAATTAATTGACTTTCTCAAAAACCGCGCACCTAGTTGGATATACACTACTGCCCTATCACCAGCAGACACAGCAGCAGCTTTAGCAGCAATTCAGATAGTACAACAACAACCAGAACGCCGTCAGCGATTATGGTCAAATGTTGATTATTTAAAACATTTGGTTACAGAAAATTTAACTAAGTTAACACCTAAGTTAACACCTAACTTAAAAATCTTACCTTCCCAATCTCCGATCTTCTGTTTTCAATTACCTGATGCGGCTACAGCTTTAACAGCAGGTAAGAAGCTAAAGGAAGCGGGTATTTTTGCTCCTGCTATCCGTCCTCCCACAGTACCAACAAGTCGTATTAGGGTGACAATTATGGCAACCCATGAAAAAGAGCATATTAATAAGTTAGTGAATACTTTAGGAAGTGTATTAAAAAAAGTGTAGTTAGAAAATAATTCCTGCTGGTTATTGGAAGATATATAACTCCCTTGGATCATACACATATCATACCAGAAAAAAAGTGTATGTCAATATCAATGGCTGAAAAAACCAAAACTCGTTAAATAGTTGAGAATTTATAGCAATAATCTTGAGAATGGCTAGGGTTTATTGCGAAAATGAGGGTGCAAAACTTTTTTGGCACATTTCATATTTAAAAAGCTTATTAAATGTTTCCATCCCCTTGCGGGGAAAAGGTTATGAAAAACATGGAAGAACGTGACGTTAAGATCGCACAATTAGAAAGTTTCCATCCCCTTGCGGGGAAAAGGTTATGAAAAACACAGGAGGCGGATCGGATAAAAGCAGAAAAAGAGCGGTTTCCATCCCCTTGCGGGGAAAAGGTTATGAAAAACAGATAACCAGGGCATTAATGTTCTGATTCTCTTGTCTAATGTTTCCATCCCCTTGCGGGGAAAAGGTTATGAAAAACGCCGATGCAATCAACCGACTAGGTGGGCAAATCGTAGGGGCAAGTTTCCATCCCCTTGCGGGGAAAAGGTTATGAAAAACGTTGAAACATCTAATCTCAATTTAAAATCTAAAACCATCTGATGTTTCCATCCCCTTGCGGGGAAAAGGTTATGAAAAACACTATATC
This sequence comes from Sphaerospermopsis kisseleviana CS-549, assembly GCF_028329225.1. Classification (NCBI taxonomy): domain Bacteria; kingdom Bacillati; phylum Cyanobacteriota; class Cyanophyceae; order Nostocales; family Aphanizomenonaceae; genus Sphaerospermopsis; species Sphaerospermopsis kisseleviana. The sequence continues at coordinate 11,622 of NZ_JAQMTI010000196.1, forward strand.
AAGATATTGAATCTAGAAAAAGAATTGATAGCGGTTTGTTTCCATCCCCTTGCGGGGAAAAGGTTATGAAAAACCCTATACTCACGGAAACCTTGTTACATTTAGCTTTCAAAGGGCATTTGCGCCAAGCTACGGAAACAAAGATGTAACAAGCAAAGTCAGTATTCAATTTTCTTGGTACAGATTGCTGTTTCCAGCCAATAAAGATAATTTAACCGAAAAACTCCCAGATGTCAACCCAAAAAACCAACATTTTCTTAAAATCACAGAACATTACTAAATGTAAATCTTTATAGCTGCTTGCGCCAAACTTATCAAAGTTCTTAACATTCCGTTACAATCCCGCAAACGACGAAATATTAAGGATATTGGTAGTTAAAAAGCTGTATTTTCCCCAGTTCTCAAATTTACAAAAGTTAACCAAGTGGGTGTGAAAAATTGTCGTTATGACAAAGCAGGAGGCAGAAGGGAAAAGCAAAGTCAAACCACTGACTCCTGACTCCTGTACGGGCGTTCGCGAAGCGTGCTGGAAGCATCAGCATTCGGACGACCAATTATCAATTTTTATCACAGGCTATTTTCCTGTAAGGGCGAAGCATTCGGACGATAAATTATCAATTTTTATCACAGGCTATTTTCCTGTAAGGGCGAAGCATTCGGACGATAAATTATCAATTTTTATCACAGGCTATTTTCCGAATGCTTCGCCCCTACGACTCCTGACTCCTTGAACTGCAAAAGTGAGAAAATCTTCCCAAGTTGCTTCTACCCAAGTATCAGTGGGGATAGTTGTTAAAACTAAAGGAGAGTTAACCATAATTAATCATTGTATGCTGTTATTATTTAGTCTAACTCCAAAGATTGATCAATGTGGTGATAGTTAAAAGTTGATTTTTCCCAATCACCAATCACCAATCACCAATCACCAATCACCAACTTACTCTTTATACTTCTTTTCAACTTGCAAATATTGAGGAACACCCATCAAATTTTGAAAATCTTGAAAACCCATCAAACCCGATAAATTAGCTGTATTTCCCTGTTCTTTTAGATGTTGAAAACAATTACTCATTACTTCAGTGACAACCATCAGCGCAGTCAAGGGAAAAAAGACAATTTTAAAACCCAAACTTTGTAATTCTGCGGTTGTAATTTCCGGTGTTTTTCCACCTTCCACAATATTAGCAACTAAAGGAACATCAGGAAAAGAATCAGCAATGATTTCTAATTCTGCCACAGATTGGGGAGCTTCGATAAACAAAACATCTGCACCCGCATTAATATAAGATTTTCCTCGTTCAATAGCTGCTTCTAAACCCAACGGTGCGCGTGCATCAGTTCGGGCTATAATTACCAAACCACTATCACCACGAGCATCTACAGCAGCACGAATTTTTCCCGCGTGTTCCTGCATAGAAATAACTCGCTTACCTTCAAAATGACCACATTTTTTAGGCCATTCTTGATCCTCCAAAATTATCCCCGCTAAACCAATTTGTACCGCATCTTTTACCGTCCGCATCACGTTTAAAGCATTACCATAACCAGTATCACAATCAGCAATTAATGGTATATTAATTGATTGGGTTATTCTTCCCACACTATAGAACATTTCTGTAGCAGTGAGAAAACCATAATCAGGTAAACCCAAGGTAGAAGCAGCAATACCAAAACCGCTAGTAGCAGCAACTGGAAAACCCGTTTTTTCTACTAACTTCGCACTCAGACAGTCATAGACACCGGGAATAACAATAATTTCCGAACCTGCGAGTAATTCCCGCAATTTTTGAGAAGTAGACATCACCAAAATCATACAGTTAACATCTTTAATAATACCTTAATTTCACGGTTTAATAGATATTTTTCGTCAGTTATAATAATTTAAGGTAAAGGAATTTTCTCTGCAATTCTTCATGGTTGTTTTTGCATAATTTTGAGCATTTACTGAATGTTAGAAAAACTCAGATTAGCAAGATGAGCTTTTATTCCCAAACTTCGCAAATCAAAGTAAATCGGTAAACCACAGAAAATATCAAAACCTCCTCCCATCCCCCCAATGAGTAAGTTTTTGCAGTTAGCGATTTGGTTAAGGATAGGTAAATTTAAGTTCATATTTGTTTATGAAACAATAGTTGTCAATATCTACTATAAAATCTAATATTATTAGGACTTACGGAAGATGTGACTGAAAACCTTATTCTTGCGTAGGGGTAATTCATGAATTACCCCTACTTTCGTTCCCTTTTGCGTAAGTCCTGATTATGATAACCTAAAAACATAATACCCAGATCCCCGACTTCTTGAATAAGTTGGGGATATATCCACTTTCTAACCTACTGACCATAATTTGAAGAATAAATAATTCTCTAGTCCCTAGTCCCTAGTCCCTAGTCCCTGTTCCTGCCAATGACAAAACCCATAGAAGTCCGCAACCCCCGCACAGGTAAATTTGATTATGTCATCATTCCCCCCCCCCCGAAATTGCTTTCTCAGCAATGTCATCGACTCCGTAGGGGACAAAATGCTTGGCAAGAAATCGGTATAGAAGGTAGAATTGAAGCATTAAAACAATGGAAACAAGCGATATTAACAGAACGCAAATTATTAACAGATGCCTTAGTCAATGATACAGGTAGATTAGCAACATCAATATTAGAAATAGACTCTTTTTTAAATAGCATTGATAGATGGTGTAATTTAGCTCCCCAGCTATTACAAGAAACAGCCAAAAACACATCTATTCCCTTTATTGCTTTACATCAAACTGCTGTTCCTTACCCCCTAGTTGGTGTAATTAGCCCTTGGAATTTTCCCCTTTTATTATCTACAATTGATACAATTCCCGCCTTATTAGCAGGTTGTGCGGTGATAGTAAAACCGAGTGAACTTACACCCCGGTTTGTTGCACCTTTGATGACAAAATTAAATACAATTCCCCATTTAAAAGATGCCTTAAATTTTGTCGAAGGTGCAGGACAAACAGGAGCGGCTTTAATAGAAGAAGTAGATTTAATTTGTTTTACAGGTAGTGTAGAAACAGGAAGAGTAGTAGCAGAAACTGCCGCTAGAAACTTCATTCCTGCATACTTAGAATTAGGTGGAAAAGATCCCGCAATTGTCTTAGAATCAGCAGATTTAGATTTAGCAGCTTCCGCAATTTTATGGGGTTCTGTCGTCAACACAGGACAATCATGTTTATCAATTGAAAGAATTTATGTAGCTGAATCTATATATGAAGAATTTTATCATTTATTAGTCACAAAAGCCCATCGTTTGCAACTAGCATATCCCACAATTGAAAGCGGAGAAATAGGACCAATCATTTCTGAAAAACAAGCAGCAATTATTAACGAACATTTAAAAGATGCCGTTGACAAAGGAGCAATAATTCACTGTGGTGGTAAAGTAGAAGAAATAGGTGGTGGTTGGTGGTGTCGTCCCACAGTAATCACCAACGTTCACCATTTTATGAAAATCATGAACGAAGAAACCTTTGGTCCAATTATGCCAATAATGCCTTTTTCTAGTATTGAAGAAGCCATAGATTTAGCCAATGATTCTATTTATGGATTGAGTGCTGCTATATTTGCAGAATCAGCAGAATTAGCATTAGAAATTGGAATGCAATTAGATGTAGGAGCTATTAGTATTAATGATGCCGGTTTAACAGCTATAATGCACGAAGGAGAAAAAAACGCTTTTAAATTTTCTGGTTTAGGAGGTTCGCGCATGGGTCCTGCTGGTTTAAAACGCTTCCTCAGAAAAAAAGCCTTTTTGATTAAAATGAACACCAGTAAAGATCCTTGGTGGTTTCATGATTCAGAATAGGTGACAGGTGACAGGTGACAGGTGACAGAAAGAAATCTACCAATTACCAATTACCAATTACCAATTACCAAAATCACGATGTGGTTCATTTACCTGAAAATAGCTGTAATTTAGTATCATAACTACTTATTCACCAACAAGGTAAAAGCATGGCAAAAAGCGACAAAATCAACTTTTCCACTCCTAGCGGTTTTCCCGAATTTCTTCCCAGCGAAAAGCGTCTCGAAGTATATTTATTAGATATAATTCGTAAAGTTTTTGAAAGTTATGGTTTTACACCCATTGAAACCCCAGCAGTAGAAAGGTTAGAAGTGCTGCAAGCCAAGGGCAATCAAGGTGATAATATAATATATGGTATTGATCCAATTTTACCACCAAATCGCCAAGCTGAAAAAGATAAATCTGGGGAAACAGGTTCAGAAGCAAGAGCTTTAAAATTTGATCAAACTGTTCCTTTTGCTGCTTATATTGCCCGGCATTTAAATGAATTAACTTTTCCCTTTGCGCGTTATCAAATGGATGTAGTTTTTCGGGGAGAACGAGCAAAAGATGGACGTTTTCGGCAGTTTCGCCAATGTGATATTGATGTTGTGGCTCGTGGTAAACTCAGTTTATTATATGATGCCCAAATGCCAGCAATTATCACCGAAATATTTGAAGCTATTAATATAGGTGATTTTGTCATTCGCATCAACAACAGAAAAATTCTCACTGGGTTCTTTCAATCTGTAGGAGTAGCTGAAAACCAAATTAAAGCTTGTATTGGCATCATTGATAACTTAGAAAAAATCGGCGAAGCGAAAGTTAAACAAGAATTAGAAAAAGAAGGTATTTCTTTAGAACAAACAGAGAAAATAATTGAGTTTATCAAAATTGATGGTAGCGTTGATGATGTCTTAGATAAACTCAAATATCTAGGTTTAAACTTACCATCAGCCGAAGAATTTAATTTAGGAGTCAGTGAACTAGAAACCGTAATTAATGGAGTCAAAGATTTAGGAGTTGCTGATAAACGTTTCTGTATTGATTTATCTATTGCTCGTGGTTTAAACTATTATACAGGAACTGTTTACGAAACAAGTTTAATTGGACATGAAGCTTTAGGTAGTATCTGTTCTGGTGGCAGATATGAAGAATTAGTAGGAATGTTTTTAGGGGAAAAAATGCCGGGTGTTGGCATTTCTATCGGCTTAACGCGGTTAATTAGTCGCTTGTTAAAAGCAGGGATTTTGAATACATTACCACCCACACCAGCGCAGGTAATGGTAGTGAATATGCAGGAAGATTTAATGCCTGTTTATTTAAAGGTATCACAACAATTAAGACAAGCAGGAATTAACGTTGTTACCAATTTTGATAAAAAACAATTGGGTAAACAATTTCAAGCCGCAGATAAACAGGGAATTAGATTTTGTGTGATCATTGGTGCTGATGAAGCAGCAGCGGAAAAATCATCACTCAAAGATTTACAAACAGGTGAACAAATAGAGGTAGCTTTAGCAAATTTAGCGGAAGAAATTAAACAAAGGTTAGGTATAATTACATCAGTGTAATAAGTACCTAAACCTTCGTTTATGCGCTTTTTACGTGGTTTATTCGACAAGTTGATGGGCTTTTTCCAATAAAATTAATAGCAATGTCCAGTATTTTAATTTTATTGGACATTGCTAAATAATGAACCACGAAAAAACGTTCACCAAAGGTGTTCCCGAAGGGTAGAACACGAAGAGAAGAAGATAGATAATCTTACGATGTAGATTACTATCTTGCCATCCCCTCAAAAGGTGTGTAACCTTTGAGTGGTGAAAATTGCAATAAGGTGGTTGTTACAGCAGTTTTCATATCTTTAGACCACATGTTGACGCGAAACCTAAATCAAAATGTGGTTTATTTACCTGAAAATAGCTGTAAATTATCAACGTGGGGTGAAACACCTGATGGGTATAACACTACATCCAATATTCACAAGATCAGAAATATAATAATTGATGAATTGATTCCTTTGGCTAGGTATCAATTAATTAGGGCGATCGCACAACCATAGTAAAACTATCAAGTAAAACTATAACGGAACTGCGATCGCTTCTTTGATCAATTGATAATTGATAATTGATAACAACATAAATGAAGAATACATCAGAAAACACTTTAAAAACTGCTCAACAAGCATTTGAGCATTTTAAACAAGGACTAGAAACCGGTGAATGGCAAAATTTTCTTGATATGCTTACCGATGATTTTACCTTTTGGTTTCCAATGGGTAAATTTCAAGGTTTAAATACAGGTAAAGAACGAGCAAAAGAATTTTTTGAATATGTTTCTGAAGCCTTTAAACCTGGACTAAAGCTAACTTCTTTAGACAACATTACCAGCAACGAAAAAACAGTTATTTTTGAATTTCGGGATGAAGGCAACTTATTAGGACAACCTTATAAAAATCGGGTTGCAGTTGCCTTTGATGTGCGCGGTGATAAAATTTGCAGCTACAGAGAATACTTTGGTAGTGATGGTAAATCGTATTAAAGTCATTAGTTATTAGTCATTAGTTATTATTCAAAAACTTTTCCTCCCCTCCTGACTCCTGACTCCTATTTAATATTAATTTTTCTCCGCATCTAAACCATTAATTTCTCGACATTTAACCTCAGCAGCTTGATAAGCATCCAAATATTTTTGATCACCTAACATTACATCCCCATAATATTCATAAGGTGCATCACCATAAATGGGTAAAGGATCATCTTCAGGATAATCTTCCTCTGATTCTTCAATAATTGCTTTTAGCTTTTTCACAGTCAAACTTTGAGCAGGAAAATACCAAATGTTCTCTGCTTTTCTTTTTAAATGAGGAAAAGTCGGATCAATAATTACATTTTCTAACTCAATCCAAGCGTGTTCAACAGGTTTATATGGATGACCACTAAAAACTATAAAACCTTGAACATACTTTGCACCTTCGGTTGCTAAAACTGCTTTATAAGCATTATCAAAAGGTTTTTTCGCTTTACTTTTGATACTTTCGGCAACTTGCAAAGACAGTGATTCATCTAATAATTGATTCATGGTGACAATTATCTTCCTTTAATACAATCAACTCTATCATCTCTTAATTTTTGCTCTTGTAACCAAATTTTTATCAATTCATTAACAAGAGAAATATAAAAAAATAGATAAAAATTGCTTATATTTCGCCTTTAGCCGTTCTCTCGTCTCTCTTTCCCAGTATCCGACTAGGAATGCCATCATAGAGGCTCTGCATCTGCTATTATTGAAAGCAGAACCTTCCAGAATTAATGGGAGCATCCTTAACGGGTGACAAGACGGTTGAAGATGAGATGTGGCAATAATTTGAGAAAATAAGCGGGTAAAAAAATAGGGGCAAGGAAATGTATGCAATAGGTGGTTTCAATCCCTAATAGGGAGTAATTTGAATTGCAATTTGTATTTGAACCATCAAAAGGAATTAGACAGAGAAAATAATTTGTTTCAATCCCTAATAGGAGTAATTTGAATTGCAATTTATTAGCCAATGAAAGCAGAGGTTGGCAATATTTTAAGTTTCAATCCCTAATAGGGAGTAAGTAGGTAGGCGTTAAAATTTATCGTTATGGCAAGGCAAAAGGCAAGAGGGAAGAGACTTTCAGGGGATTTACCTTTTGTAACATACCTCGGTTTTTTCAAGCCGACTTACTTAATTTGAATTGCAATAGCAGGAGGCTGAAACCCAGTCTGTGTAAGGTGCGCGAGGGTCTAGAGAACATGAATAGCCTCAAAGTCAAGCCTATCAAGAGATACAGGCATTTTTTGACAACATCCATTTTTTACACCCACCCCCTCGCGCAAACACAAGAACAACAGCAACAGGCAAACTCTCAAAAAACTTATATCTGTCACAAGTCACCAGTCACCTGTCACCTATTTACCCAAGTCAGGAAAAACCTCTTGTACAGCGGGATGTACTAAACGATGATTTTTGACATTCAAACCTTTACCTAAAGCGGGGTTAACTTCTAAAGCTTTCACACCCAAATTAGCCAACTGCACAACATAAGGCAAGGTACTATTATTTAACGCTTGAGTAGAAGTCCAAGGTACAGCACCGGGCATATTAGGAACGCCATAATGTACCACACCTTCATCAATATATACTGGATTGGTGTGAGATGTGGCGTGTAATGTTTCCACACATCCACCTTGATCAACAGCCACATCCACAATTACCGAACCAGGACGCATTTGTTTCACCAATTCACGAGATACTAAAATAGGTGCTTTTTTACCTGGTATTAACACTGCACCAATGACTAAATCAGCTTCTTTAACTGCGGTTTCAATGTGAGCAGAATTGCTATAAAGTAATTCTACTCTAGAACCAAATAAAGTTTCTAAATAAGATAGCCGTTCTACATTCACATCTAAAATTTGTACTCCAGCACCCATACCTACAGCAATTTTAGCGGCTTCTGTTCCCACAACACCACCGCCTAAAATGACGACTTTACCAGGTTTAACTCCAGGTACACCGCCTAAAAGTACACCTCTACCACCTTGTTGACGTTCTAGAAATCTTGCCCCAAATTGTACAGCTAACCGACCAGCAATAATACTCATGGGCGTGAGCAAAGGTAGTCTATTTACTCCTGGTTGTTCGACAGTTTCATAGGCGATCGCACAAGTTCCAGCATCAATCAAATTTTCTGTTAATTGCCGATCAGCCGCTAAATGTAAATAAGTAAATAATAACAGGTCTTCTCGCAAAAACTTATACTCTGTTTTTAAAGGTTCTTTGACCTTAACAACCATCTCCCGATGCCATGCATATTCTGCTGTATCAACAATTTTTGCTCCCGCACTACGGTAATCATCATCTGTAAATCCAGCACCATCACCAGCCATAGTTTCTACAAACACAGTATGACTGCTTTCCGTGAGAACCCGCACACTAGAAGGACTCAAACCCACCCGAAATTCTTGATCTTTAGTTTCTTTAGGTACACCGATTTCCATTTATTTATAACCTCTAATTAACCTCTAATAATTTTGGATTCACTATGATTCACTCTAGAGTGCAGTATTTGTTCCACTCCGTCCGTATTCAATCATTCAAAATTGCAAATTTAGCGATCGCTCCTCCCTTGACGAATCTTCCACAGTTCTTACAATAGATAAAGAAACATTAAAAATTGTAAAGCAAGGGTTTGTATCACGCTATCCAAGATTCTTGCATAAGAACTTGCATAAGAATCTCAAGCTCAAACCCCATCACTATTTCAGAAAAGACAGTTAAGTTTCGTTTGCCAATCACCATTTTTTCAGAGAGGAACTTTTGATCATGACACAACCACAACCAACCGTCACCCCCAAATTAGAAGAACCCAAGTTTGGATTCAACGAATATGCTGAACGTTTAAACGGTCGTGCAGCTATGATTGGTTTTATCTTAATGGTCGTGATTGAATATGTCACTAATCAAGGTGTACTTGCTTGGTTGGGTTTGAAATAGTTTCCACCACAAGCCAACGATTTCAGATGTAAGCTAGAAATTAGAAGAGTAAAAACCAGTTGGATCAACCAGCTGGTTTTAATTTATGGAAAAAGTAGCGCAATATCTGTATAGAGTATGGTGAATTACCCCACATCTATTTTGAACCCAGAAAACTATAATGTGAGATGACTTGATAGCTAGAAATGATAATTGAATAGCAATTGCGCTATTGTGGAACAATTTACAAGAAAAGTTAGCGGAAAGAAAGCTGTGATGAACGCTATATTACCTCGTTTTTTGAAGTCAGCCTACCGGAAAGAACCTATCATTAGTGTATTAGTTACAATGGGTATAGTAGATGCACTGATTGGGGGTTTAGATGATAGCTGGTCTTTATTCACCTTTGGTTTAGGAACAACAGTAGTAGCTTTAGCCTTTAAATTATGGCGGGTGCAGCAGCAACCCCCCATGCCAGAGGAAACTGTGGTGCAACATTATTTACCACCTCAACCCTCTACTCCACCATTACCAATCATTACAGTTTCCAAGAAAAAACCACGTCAAAATAATTGAAAATTGATAATTGATAATTGATAATTATGGATTAATGCAGAAGAGAGAGATAATTGTGAGCAATGAAGCAAGCAGGGGAGGTAAGAGATTTATTTCCTCTGGACAGCTATGGAGTTGATCAAAATCACATGAAATAACAGCCAGAAAACGATACCAACAGGAGTTAACATCAAAATTAATCAACGTATTTCCGCAAATGAAAAATATATATCCTGCTCAGAGTTTGCTTGTTGAGGGGCGACAAGCAGGTTAAAGCAAAAGACACACAAAAAGAAATAGGTTAGCGCAGCCTTACTCACAAAGAAACGGTATTGTAAAAATGCACTCACATTCTCCCAAAAACTATGAAAAATCAAGTAGTTAATATAACTTATGAAATTGAACTTAAACCAGGGGAAAAATTTACTTTACCTGAATCTTTAACAGAAAGTATAGGAGCAGGAAATTGGATAATTACTATCCAACCAAAACCAAATTCTCCCATAGGTACTCGCAGCCATGACGCATTTTTAAAAGGCTACACTCCAGAAGACGAAGGACTTTATGACAACTATACAACCGGGTGAATTCTGGTTAGCTGATATTCCTTTTACAAGTGGTGTAAGTTCTAAAAAACGCCCCGTTCAATCACCAATCACCAATCACCAATCACCAGCAACAAAAAAACCCCCTGGATGGGGGACTGGAATTCAAGTGGAGTGAATAACCACAAAATAAATACCTACAGTAAATAGATTAATCCGAACAAAATTATCCAGATTACGTCCACAAAGTGCCAGTATAATTCAGCGGCTTCTATGCCGAAATGATGTTCATTGCTATAGTGTCCGGGAGTACGCGATCGCCACAACACTGCCAAAATCGCTAAAACCCCTATGGTTACGTGCAAACCGTGAAAGCCGGTGAGAACATAAAACGCACTAGCGAAAAGATTGGTAGTTAAACCAAATTCCAGATGAGTATATTCATAAACCTGGCCTACCAAGAAAATCGCACCCATCAGCGCAGTAATAGCTAACCAAGTACGCATTCCCTTTTCATCATTCTTTTTGATGGCAGTATCAGCATTGTGCATGACAAAACTACTGGCGATCAAATTGATAGTATTCACACCAGGTAACAACAGTTCTAACTCTGGTGTACCTTCCGGTGGCCAGACAGGTAAGGTAGAACGGAAAGCTAAATAAGCACCGAACATACCCATAAAAATCATACCTTCAGCAATCAGAAACACAACCAAACCAAATAAACGATGATCTGGATGTGCTTCATGATGGGCATCTACAGCCCCATGACGATTTTGTTCAATGATCGTAGTGTTAGCTATTTGACTTTGCATGAATTTTTTATTTGGTAATTGGTAATTGGTAATGGGTAATGGGTAATTGGGAATTGGGAATTGGGAATTGGGAATTGGGA